>JBFMHE010000018.1 GCA_040752355.1 Nitrospirota bacterium
TTTTATTTGTGCCCTTCTGAAAGTTCAACTAACAAGTAAGGAGGTACACAATGGCTAACGGAACAGTAAAGTGGTTCAACGATTCCAAAGGCTTCGGCTTCATCACCAGTGAAGACGGCACCGATGTATTCGTCCACCATACGTCCATCCAGGGCAACGGCTTCAAGTCCCTTGCCGAGGGTGACAGCGTTACGTTCGATACCGAGAAAGGCCCTAAAGGTCCCAAGGCAGTCAACGTCGTAAAAAAGTAGTGCACCGAAGAGAACCCCCTGCTCATCGCAGGGGGTTTTTCTTTGCCAAGGAGGGATCGAAATGATGAGCAAGCAAAAGAATGCCGAGCGCCTCGAAAGGAAGCAGCAGCAGATCGATGCGGGTCCGGTATCCGCCCGTTATCCGGGTGTTACCTCGATTGTTATCGCCATGGACTACTACAAGAAAGGGCCCGGCCCCTCGTTCATGCAGCGCACGGTCAACTTCTTCCCCGGCAGCGCCGCCTATTTCCTCATGGAGTGCATGGGGGATAAATGCATCGACGGCGGCTTCGATCTCGAGCCGATTATTCACACTATGGTGAAGGGGCGCCAGGAGTCGGCGAGCGGAGAGCTCGCCTGTCCCGGAAACGATGCCTCGGGCCACCGGCGGATCGGTTACCGGGTTGCTATACGCTATACCGATACTGCCCATTGAGGGAGCGGCGCTGCGATGCGCGAGAGCACGCGGCGACCGCAGAACCTGCCGGTGATGCACCGGGTCCCTTCTCTTCCCCCGAACACAGAAAAGGAGTTTTATGGAATTCAAACAGTTTGCTTTACATCCTCACATCGCCGCCGGGATCGAGGCTGCGGGCTATGTCACCCCGACGCCGATTCAGGCGCAGGCGATACCGCCGGTCCTCCAGGGGCGCGATGTCATGGGCCTGGCCCAAACCGGCACCGGCAAGACCGCTGCCTTTGTCCTCCCGCTCCTGCACCGCCTTATGCAGGGAGGCCGCAGGCGTGTGCGTGCGCTCATCGTCGCCCCGACCCGGGAGCTGACAGAACAGATCAACGAAGCGATCGCCGGCCTCGGAAGGCAGACCGGCCTCAAGAGCGCAACCGTTTACGGCGGTGTCGGCTTCGGTCCCCAGGCGGACAAGCTCAGGCGCGGGGCTGAAGTGGTCGTGGCCTGTCCCGGCAGGCTCCTCGATCATATCGACCAGAAGACGATCGACCTCTCCCGTCTCGAAGTGCTCGTCCTCGACGAGGCCGACCACATGTTCGATATGGGCTTTCTTCCTGATATCAGGCGCATTCTTCAGCACCTCCCCCGCCAGCGGCAGACCCTGCTCTTCTCGGCCACCATGCCGGAGGAGATACGGCGGCTGGCCAAGGATGTGCTGACCGACCCGGTCACGCTCCAGGTGGATGTCGCCGCTCCCGCAGATACGGTCAGCCACGCCCTCTACCCGGTCTCCCAGCACCTGAAGACGCCGCTGCTCATGGAGCTGCTGCGCAGCACCGATACCGAATCCGTGCTGGTCTTTACCCGCACCAAGCACCGGGCCAAGCGCCTTGCCGAGCAGCTCGAGAGGACCGGCTACCGCGCGGCATCGCTGCAGGGGAATCTCTCGCAGGCGCGGCGGCAGGCCGCGATGAACGGCTTCCGGAGCGGTACGTTCCAGATCCTGGTGGCGACGGATATCGCTGCGCGCGGGATCGACGTGACCAGGGTCTCCCATGTGATCAACTATGATATCCCCGCTACCACCGATGCCTATATCCACCGTATCGGACGGACCGGCCGTGCTGCCCGGAACGGCGACGCCTATACCCTGGTGACGGGTGAGGACAAGGATATCGTGCGCGCCATCGAGCAGGTCCTCGGCGGACCGATCGAGCGCCGCACCGTGGACGGCTTCGATTACGCCGCCGCCGCGCCGCCGAAAGAGCGTTCCTCCCGCGCATCCCGCAGTCCGCAGCAGCCGGCTCGAAGGGGACCGGGGCGCAGGACCGCTTTCTCTTCCTGCTCAAGAAGATAGAGAACCGGAAGGGGCAACCGCCCTGAAACTATTATTTGCTAAATACCTGACGGGTATGCTATTATAGGAATGAATTTCAGAAGTTTTTATGCGCACACGGGGCCACAAAGACTTTTGCTTTGTGGCTCTTTTCATTCTTGTGTACTTCTGAAATTTAATCCACACAAAGGAGGTACACACAATGGCTGAAGGAACAGTAAAGTGGTTTAATGAGGCCAAAGGCTTCGGCTTTATCACCAGCGAAGACGGCGGCGACGTATTTGTCCACTATTCCTCTATCCAGGGCAACGGCTTCAAATCCCTTGCCGAAGGCGATAGAGTCAGCTTTGATACCGAAAAGGGCCCCAAGGGTCCCAAGGCAGTCAATGTCGTAAAGCAGTAATACGTTACCGATAAACTCAAGCCCCCTGCTCCGGCAGGGGGATTCCTTTTACCGTGGGGGATCGATGATCAGTAAACAGAAGAATGCGGAACGGAGCGAAAGAAGACAGCAGAAGATAGATGCAGGACTGATGTCCGCCCGCTACCCGAATGTCGCCTCCATCGTCATCTCGATGAACTATTACCAGAAAGACATCGGCCATGCGATCATGCAGCGCACGGTCAACTTCTTCCCCGGCAGCGCCGCCTATTTCCTCATGGAGTGCATGAGGAACGACTGCATCGACGGCGGCTTCGATCTCGAGCCCGTTATCCACACCATGGTGAAAGGCCGCAAACGGTCGGGAAGAGGAGAGCTCGTCTGCAACGGGAACGACTCCGCCGGCCACGCGAAGATCGATTATTCGGTCGCCATAGAGTACTTCGAAAAGTCCCGCTAACGCTTTCCCCCTGCTCCCGTACTCCTTTACGGGTATCCGTGTCACATTTTCAATCTGCCCGGCCCGGCCTGCCTGGCCTCGATGCGCCCCTTCATTCCCATTGCGGGGTGGAACGGTTTATCGCAATAGAATTCGTAGTCGCCGGCCTCGGTGAAAGTGACCTTGGCCCGTTGCGTCGTTCGCCCGGGGAGATCGATATTCAGGAGCAGCGTGCCCGAGGGGTCTTTCAGCGAAAAGTTGTGCGTACTGCCAGAGGTGTTCTCGATAAGGAACAGGACGGTGTCCCCGCGCTGCACGATGATAGTGTTCGGTTCGAAGCGGAAGCTGCTCGCCTTGATGAGCAGGGAGCTCTCGCCGGCGGCGGGCGTCACCGTTACCGGTGGCCCGGCAGAGCGGGCGCCGGAGCATCCCGTAAAAAATAACGCTATCATGCAGAGTACAGCGGCAGTGCGCCGGGTGCCGTTCATGGCAATCCTCCTTGCCGGGAGGCTGTTCGGGAATCATTCGAGACCACGTCTCTCCTTCACCCTATAGTCTTTTGGCAGTGCTGTCAAGAGGAGCCGATCGGGCTTACCCTGCGAAGAAGAGCTGTCGCGACGAGCTGATGATGAAGTAGGTTGCGAGCATGAGGAGCAGGATGCCGAAGGCGCGGTTGGCCTGCTCCAGACGCTTGAGCGGGATGAAACGCTTCGCCCAGAAGAGAAAGAACGCGAGCCCGCCGAGGTACGAGGCGAGCCCCAGGGCGCCGGCGATGAGGATGGCCCAGGCCAGGTCGGGACGGAGCAGATCGACCAGCCCGATATCCCTGAAGATGCGGACGATCGAGAGCCACCACAGGATCATCACCGGGTTGACGAGCGAGAGCGAGAGACCGCCCAGAAACGACCACCGCTTCATCCGGAGAAACCTGCTGCCTTTATGTCCGGCAGCGCCCTCTCCGGCGCTGCTGTGGCGTATGCTCAGAACGCCGAGAGCGATGAGGATCACCCCGCCTGCGAGCCAGAAGATCGCCATCACCCGGGGTACCTCGAGGAACGGCGCTATGCCGAAGAGGGCGATGACGCCGTAAAGCATATCGATGCAGAACGCGCCGAGGACGACCATCAGCGCAGGCCGCAGGTGGCCGTTGATCGTTCTCCGGACCACCTCGATCTGGACGGGTCCGGCAGGGATCGCGGCGATGCAGCCCATGATATAGGCTGCTATGATGATGAGTATGACATTCATCAAAAGGTATCGTCCTCCTGCCTCGCGGCGCGACCTGCTGCAGATCTGCGACGCTCTCGGGAACTGCTTCCCCGGTCAGCGGGGAGCGCCGAACCCGAGGAACGCACGCACCCTGACCAGGAACCTGACGAGGAAGAGCTCGGCCCGGTCGAAGAAGGCGGCGACGATGCGGAACTGTCCGGCGATGATGGCGAGCCCCGGTATGCCGAGCACGATGCCGGGCAGGCCCGGGACAAAGCCGAGAGCGGCGCCGGCAAGGACAAGCGCGATGCCCAGGGTAATGAGGAGCGCTCTCCGGACGGGATGGCACTGCCGCTCCTCCCGCCGGTGCCTGTAATAAGTAATGAACCGCTCTCCGGACTTGCCATGGATAACCATGCTGAAATGCTTCTTGAACTCTCTAAACATAGTCTCCTAGTCTACCATGTTCAGACACCCGGGTTCTGCATACGGAGCCTAATGGCGTCTAACGGAATGAGCAGAGGCTAGTCAGACAAGGCATAGTACATTCGCTCATTCTCGCAAGGCATCCACGCCTTGTTCCGAGGCGGGGCAGCCCGCTCCGCCATCCTGGCTCCGCTCGGGCTGCCCATGCCGCTCATGTACTATGCCTTGTCTGACTCTAAGTCCTTTCATTTTGTTAGGAGCTCTAAGGCTGTATGCCGTTGTGGCATTCGTAGCAGGCGCCGCTTTTCCAGACATCGCCGATGTCTGCCGGATGCCGGAAGGGAATGCCGCTCTCGAGGTCGATCTCGACCGCGCCGCCGGCTCTCCCCTGCGAGAGGATGAGGTGGCAGGCGGTGCAGCTGCCGGTTATTGCCACACCGGACTCGTTCTTGTGGTTGCCGTCGTGGCAGCGCATGCAGCCGCGGAAATAGAAGTGGCCGATATGGTTCGGGTAGACCGACCACCGTGCGTTCATATGGGGGAAGATAGTGTCGCGGTAGAGGGCCTGCGTGCTCTCTACGGCTTCGGCGATGATCCCCGCATTTTTCTCGGAGAAGCCGGGATGGACGGTGCGGTAGGTATCCGTAAGCGTCCGTGCGATGCCCTCCATTGCTTCGGCTTCGGACCGGTACCTGAGCGCCATCGCGTTCACCGCATTCCGCTTGATCTCGGGAATGGACGGGTCGATCCTGCCCGACGCGAGCGCGAGATCGACGGCATAGTCGGGAGGGAGAAAGCGGTGGCTCGGACGGTTGTGGCAGTCGATGCAGTCCATCACGCGCGGCTTCGCTGCGGCAACGGCTTCCTTCGAGAGCGGGCTGCCAGCATCCTCGTAGACCGTGACCGCTCCGGTCCTCTTGTTGACGACGCGCACCCAGGGGATATCCTGGCGCTGCCGGTCGCGGGCGATGTACTCGATGCGTATGTCCTCGTTCACGTGCCAGTGAATGCCGGTAGGCTGGAGCGTGCCGGGCAGGCCGCCCCCCACTTTGATCAGCATGGTAATCGGCCAGTGCGTGTTATCCCGGTTATAGAGATAGTGGTCGAAACGCCGCTGCCGGGCGCCGAAGAAGTGGCTCGGCCAGTGGCACTCCTCGCAGGTCTCCCGGGCGGGCCGGAGGTCTTCGAGGGGCGTAGGAATAGGCCGGGGATAGACGTCCGCGAGCACGGCGTAGACCTGGTAGAGGCCCTGCAGCTTCGAGCGGGCGTACCAGCCGGCGCCCGGGCCGATATGGCAGGAGACGCACTTCACCCGTGCATGGGGCGAATGCTGGTACGCCGTGTACTCGGGCTTCATCACCCGGTGGCAGGTCTCGCCGCAGAATACTACCGAGTCGGTGTAGTGATAGGCCTGGTACGTAACGACCATGCTGATGAGCACGAAGACGAGCGTCCCGAAGAAGAAGACGAGTGCGGCGTTCCGGTGGCGGGGCTTGTTGAGGTCCACCGAGGGCCACTTGAAATAGGGCATCTCGCCGGTCTTCTGCCAGGTGCGCCACTTCCTGTACATCCCGAGGGGGATCAGCAGCAGTCCTCCTGCCAGGAAAAAGGGCAGGAAGAGGTAGAGGACGATGCCGAGATAGGGGCTGGCAATGGGACGGAAGAAATTGACGGTGAGCAGGAATACGATAGCGACAATCGAGACGACCGCGGCAAGGGCTCCGACAGCGCTTATCCAGTTCGAGGCGAGTTGCGGCAGTCTCTCTTTCATAAGTGCAGCGGCATCCTCCGGAACAATGGTCCTTAAGGCCATTATAGCAGTGTTCGGGCGTACGGGGAAGCGATAAGGCCATCAGACACCCGAACCGCGCTATGCCGCAGCATCACGGGCATATTGCCTAATCATCTATGGTTGTGGTAGCCTTAGTAATGCTGAAAGTTTCAGAAGTTTTTGCGTAGAGAGGGCCACAAAGGAGACACCTTTGTGGCCCTTTTCAGTACGGACCTTCTGGGCTTTGAATCTAACGAAGTAAGGAGGTGCACAAGCGTGGCAAAAGGAACAGTAAAGTGGTTCAACGAGGCCAAAGGTTACGGCTTCATTACCGCTGAAGACGGCAAAGATATCTTTGTCCACTATTCCTCTATCCAGGGCAACGGCTTCAAATCCCTTGCCGAAGGCGATAGAGTCACCTTTGACATCGAAAGCAGCCCGAAAGGTCCTAAAGCAATCAATGTCGTGAAAGAGTAACCGTAACCACCCGCCCTCCTGCCCCTCACGGCAGGAGGGTTTCATTTTCCGCTCCCCTTCTCAGCAGAGATCAAGTCTGAACCCGGGACCGGCTTGAAAAAAACGGACGACATGCTATCATGGAAATAAAGCCACGATATCCTGCGAGGTTGTTTCCGGAGATAGTATGGGAGCAGACGGCGCACGGGCGCTCATAGAGGAGATCCTGAGCTCCGCAGGCATCGGCATCAACGGCGCCAGTCCGCATGACCTTCGCATACGCGACGACCGTTTTTTCGAGCGAATCCTCCGCGACGGAAGCATAGGGCTCGGCGAGGCGTATATGGACGGATGGTGGGAGTGCGCATGCCTCGACGAGCTCTTCTGCAGGCTCATGCCCCTCGAGCCCGAGCTGCGGCTCCGGAAGAGCCTGAAGCTCGCCACGCATCTGCTCAAGGCGGCGGTGCTCAATGTGGGGAGCAGGTCGCGGGCCTATGCTGTCGGCAAAAAGCATTATGATAGGGGAAATGAATTGTACCGGTATATGCTCGACCGGAGAATGATCTACAGTTGCGCCTACTGGAAGAATGCGCAGGAGGCGAAGCTCGACCTGATCTGCAGGAAGCTTCGCCTCAAGCCAGGTGACAGGGTCCTCGACATCGGGTGCGGGTGGGGCGGTTTTGCGCAGTATGCCGCTGAGCGGTACGGGACGCGCGTCACCGGCATTACTATCTCCCGAGAGCAGGTCGCGCTCGGGAGGAAGCGCTGCAGCGGGCTGCCGGTGGAGATACGCCTGCAGGACTACCGCGACCTGCGCGAGCGGTTCGACCACATCGTCTCGGTAGGGATGTTCGAGCATGTGGGGCACAAGAATTATCGCACCTATATGGAGACGGTGCACCGCTGCCTCGAAGACCGCGGCCTCTTCCTGCTCCACACCATCGGCAGCAATGTTTCGAACATCGCTACCGATCCCTGGATCGACAAATATATCTTCCCCAATTCGCTCATCCCTTCGATGCGGCAGATAAGCGCGGCAGCCGAACGCCTCTTCGTCGTAGAGGACTGGCATAACTTCGGCCACGACTACGATCCGACCCTGATGGCGTGGTTCAGGAATTTCGACCGCCACTGGGAAAAGCTCCGCGCCTGGTATGATGACCGATTCTATCGCATGTGGAAGTTCTATCTCCTGAGCTGCGCCGGCGCCTTCAGGTCCCGGTATCTCCAGGTGTGGCAGCTCGTCTTCTCGAAGAACGGGCTCTCCGGCGGCTACGAGCCCGTCCGGTAAACAGACTTAGAGAGTCTAACGGAATGAGCAAAGAGAAGCCAGACAAGCGGTATCCGCCGCCCTCCGGAGCCCGACTTGTTTTTTATCACTCCTTCGTTTTAGGGTAACTGCATATGGATATCGAGAATCTTGCAGCGCAAATAAGACGCAACTGCGCCATCTCCGATGCGCAGTTCTGGGGGTACTATTCGCTCTGCGGCCTGCTGATGCGCTATCGCGACCTCTACCGGAGCGAACACGGCCTCAAGCCCTGGGAGAGCATCCCGGGCGATGCGATCGCAGTATGGATCGATGAGCGGGAACGACTCTGGCAGCGGCTCGAGCACGAGCCGCTACAGCCCCTTACTATCGGCGACGAATCCTTCGACCCCTTCGATGTAAACGGCCTGAACACCAGGATCAGCGGTTACGGCCTCGTCTACGGGGGCGGCTACGGCCTCTACCTCAAGCCGGTATTCTTTCTCGGCAGGCTCAACGCCTGCCGAGAGCATTACGATTACCGGGTATTCTCGGTCGGCAGGGAGCTCTGCAGGGACCTCTCCACCTCTCCCGCGATGCTCCAGGGCAGGTGCATCTATGTACGCACCGATATGGTGCGGGACCTGCTCTGGGATAAGGTGCAGCAGCTCTGCTCGCGCACCTACGGAGGACTGCTCGAGCCGCTGCTCGCGCAGTATGGCGTGACACGCGACAGCGGCGCCCCCCGCACCATTACCGGGGCGCTGGAGCGTATGGTAACGGATGCTGCCGAAACGCTTATGCTCCATGAGACCGGAGAGGCCTATGAGGACGGCCACGGTGAAGAGTGGCGCGCAGTGGTCACCCATGGCGACGACCGGACAGCGGAGTTTTACCTGCGGGGCATCAAGGACCTCGCTGCGGACACGTCGGTCATGGGACCGCTCGCCGCAGCGGTCGAGCGGCAGGACGCGCGCCTCCTCTCGTTTTATATGGTCTTCCTCGACGGGGTGCGCAGAGAGCTCTTCCCCGAGATCAGGAGCGCCTTCCAGCTCTTTGCCGAGACCGGAGACTGGGCGCGCATCGAGGCGGCCCGGAGGACCGGCTACGAGCGGGCGCGGCAGCTCACCGCGCTCGTCCTCGCGCGGTGGCGGGCCGGGCAGACTACCGCGGGGCTGAGGAAGGAAGTACAGCGGTATATGGAGAAGATACTCGCCCTCCCCTGATCGTAACGCCGTCACGACGCACGGCTGCCGTGCTCCTGGCCGCGCGTGCGTCGCGCCTCATCGCTTTCCGGAGGCTCCTTCTCCTCGGGCCGGGGTCTGCATACCGGGCAGTACGGTTCCCCTATGTCCAGGAGACAGACATGCCCTCATTCGGGACAGCAGACGCATTGTTCGATAGGGTGCCCGCATACGGGGCAGCGCTTTGCTTCTTCCATAGAAGACTTCTCCTTACGATTTCTGTGTCTCGGCATCTCTCCTTAAATTGTAGGACATTTTGCGAAAAGAAGCAGCGGCGGGCAATTGTCATCGCTGAAAAAATGGGGTAGAGTTAAGGTATGAGCGTCCTGCGGTTTATTCTATCTCTCGCCCTCGCTATCGCAGCAGCAGGCCACACGGCAGTATCTGCCGCAGCTCCGCCGCCCTGCACGCCTACCGAGCCCGACATGCTCGGGCCGTTCTACAAGCCCAATGCACCGGTGCGATCAAAAGTGGGCGAGGGGTACGTGCTGAGCGGCGTGGCGCGGTCGGCGGCGACCTGCAAGCCGATCAAGGGGGCGCAGATCGAGTTCTGGCTCGCCGGACCCGATGGGGACTACGACGACCGCTATCGGGCCAGGATGTTCACGGATGCTGCCGGGACCTATCGTTTCGAGAGCCCCTTTCCCGAGCCTTACGGGGGACGCCCGCCCCATATCCATATCCGGGTTTCAGCCGAAGGCTATCGGCCCCTCGTGACACAGCACTATCCCGTCGAACACCAGAAACAAGGGAAGATGGACCTCGTCCTCATCCCGGAGCGGTAGCCCCTGGGCAGCATCCGTACGCAGCTGCCCCGTGCTCAGTGAATCACCCACTCGCTCTTCCTCACGAGCTCGGGCTCGGGCCCTCCTGACAACTGCACGATATAGCAGCCCTTCGACGCATAGCGCTGGCCGGGGCCGAAGCTCACCCGCGGATAGGTGACGATGGCATAGGTCTGGTCCTTGGCCATATCGATGACATCGAGAAAGTAGTCGCGATAGAAGTCGCTCTGCATCATCATGAGCGCCTCCGAGAGCATCCAGCCGACGAAGTACATCTTGGACTGAATAGCGAAATCGGTTACCGGGATATTCCTCACCTTGAGCCAGTTCTCGACCACGAGCTTGTTCCGGTGCTTCTCCTGCGGCAGACGATAAGGGTAGGCGATATACGTAAAGGGGCGGATCTGCTCCGGCAGCGTATACAGCGACGCATCGAGGAGGCTTGCTGCCATGAAGAGCATCGCCGGCCTTTTGGCCCCTTCCGAGAGCGCCGCCGCGTCGGCGAGGTCCTTCGGCGGGAGCCAGAGCGCCACCACGGCTGAAGGATACGCGTCTGCCAGCGCTCTCCAGAAGGCCGGGGTAAGAGGCTCATCCGAGAGCATCCTCTCTTCGGGCGGGCCGAGACCGAGCTTTCTCCGCGTCTCCCTGAACGCCTCTGCAAGCACGCGCCCCTCCCGGGTGTTGCGGAAGACCTGAACGACGGGAACCGTTTCCGGTATCTCCTCGGAACGCAGGTACCGCGCCGCAGCCTCCCCTTCCTGATAAAGACCTTTGGAGAAGTAGAGCGTGTACCAGTCCGAATCCGCAATCACCGGATAGTCGGTGACCGGGAAGATGCAGGGGATCTTCCGCTCCTCGCAGAACCGGTGTATCGGCTCCCAGCTCCGGGTGGTGATACCGCCGGCAAGGGCGAAGACAGGCTCCTTCCCGTAGTACTCCTCCACCTGGCCTCGCCATGTCTCGGGGGCTCCCTTCAACTCCCAGCGGGAGAGCACTATCTTGCGGTAGGAGCTGTACATCTCCTCGCGGAAGGGTCCTCCATGCCGCGCCCGTTTTTCCTGATGCCGCGACTGGGAGGTCCTGTCACGGAAATACGCCTCCAGGGGAGCGATCATCGCATCCCGGTCCTTTGGGGGGACCTCTTCGGTGATAACCGTAGCGAAGCGCAGCGTCGTGTCGGTCACGCCAGGAGAAATAGCCGCGGAGAGATTCTTGAGATAGAAGACCATGATCTCCGCATCCCGGTCCGAAAGCATATACCGCGGCATGACATAGTCGAACTTTCTGCCTGCCGGGTCCACTCCCGCCATGAGCGCCGCGGCGAGCGTCTTGTCCGTGTAGGCGGGCCGCACATCGCCGCCCGCATATTCTTTGGGAAGCTTCGCTTCGGGAGAGCCGATGACCCCCTGCCCGTGCGGCAGGGGCTTGTAAAGCTTCGCTCCATTGGTCGGCGGGGTAAAGACCGTACCCTCGTTCGACCCCAGGCCGCTCCTCAGGTGGCAGCTGATACAGGTGAACATCGTTCCCTCTACCGTGATGTCTCCCTCGACCACCGCCATCATCGGCTCACCCGACGGAAGGATGCCGTCGCGATACATCCGCTCCCCGAGCCGAAGGGCCTCCCCGGGCGGCAGGCCTGCCACTGTCGACGGCTGCGCCTCTGCAGCCTGGAGCGAGACCGCCAATGCAGGGAGCAGAAGCGCGCTCAGGAGTACGGCACAAAAGGATCGCGCTACCATAAGGGAAGAGCGTCGAGAGGACATGCTCATTGCTTGATTCCTTTCCGGTACTCCTCCATAAGCTCCGCGGTACCGATGAGTCCGTAGATGCGCACCCAGGCGTTTTCTCCGGGAAACTTAAGAAGCGTGAGCGGATAATGGGCCATCTTGTTCGGCACATAAGCATCGAAGGCCCGCATGACCTTGTCGATATTCTCCCGCGAACCGGTGAGAAAGTCCCATCCCGGCTTTGCGCGGTACCGCTTCAGATACTCTCTCATCACCTCGGGAGTATCGTACTCGGGGTCTATCGAGACCGAAACGAGCTGCACCTTCGACGCATCGGGACCGAGCTTCCTCTGGAGGCTGGAGTACCCTGCGGAGAGGACGGGACAGATGGTAGTGCAGGTGCCGTAAATAAAGTCGAGCATCACCGGCTTATCGGCATTCAGCAGCGCCGCGAGCCGCACTTTCTTGCCGTCCTGGTTGACGAGGGTGACATCGGGTACGGCGTACCGCTCTGTCGTCCGCTTGTAGCGCTGGGGGGCATCCGCCGCCTCCACGGATGCCGAAAGGGCCAGCAGCGCGACAGTGGAGAGCACGAGAGAGCGTATTCTCTGCATTCGCATCGGGGTCCTCCTGAACATACGGGCAATAAACGATCTGCTCACTACAGTATACTCCTTTGCCGGGAACTATGCCAGGGAGAGAGGAACAGAGGGAATCATCAGAGCGTGAGATTGCCGAAGACGACCGGCCAGGTGGCGAGCGCCAGAAAGGAGAGTATGAGCAGGATGCTCAGGATGAGCCACTTCCGCTCCAGCCGCTCGATGACAGGGGCGAGCGAGGCGCGCTTCTTGAGCGGCTGGGAGAGCCCCGGCAGCAACCCGAAGAGGACCCCGCCGAAGAGGCCGAGGTAGAGGGGATAGCCGACGAAATTATAGTTCTTCTGGAATATATCGAACGGGCAATGGTGAGAAGGCAGCTCGTAAATATAGAGCGATATAAAGGAGACGACAGCGGCAAGGGATACCGGAAAGAAGAGAGCGGCGAAGAGCGAGACCGCATAGGAGACAGAGGCGTTCCGGTAGAAGAGGCCGGCGAGAGCGGTGCAGAGGAAGAGACCGGCGCTCCCGTAGAATGCCCACATCATGCTCTTTGCGGGAAGCGCCGCCAGGTCTCCGGCAACGCCGGTGTCGGCAGAGCTGAAGAGCGAGCCGCAGCACGACGTGATCACCTCGGGCTCGAGGCCGAGAAAGTAGCGCGCCGTCAGCACGAGATCCGCTGCGACGAGCAGGGTCACTACCATCAGTGCGGTATATTTCGGTTTCACCAGAGGGAAGTCCTCTGCCCGCTGGTCGATCGCATTCAGGGCTATCCAGAGCGCGGCCCCGAAAAAGACGGCGATCTTCGTCATGAGCGCCGCCCATCCCACGGGGTTGGCGTTCAGCGAGCCGGTGGCGCACATGGCGCCGACGAAGGCGTTGTGGATATCGTCGACCGTATATATGAAGAGCAGCCCGGCGAGCAGCTCGAACCCGAGGGCGTATTTGACGATCGAGGCGATGAGGTAGGTCTTTCGTTCGAGGAGCAGCTGCTCTTCGGAGCTGCTCCCGAAATCCCACCGCCGCATCACCGCAAAACCCACGCCGGTCGCTGCGAGCATCATCGCGAGGACGATCCCCGAGCCTGCAAGGAGCGCAAGGATGCCGGGATGGAGGATCATCGCTTCCTATGCCCCGCTGATGCTCTCGATGCGACCGTCCTGCATCTCGACCACCGTATCGACAAAGGAGTGCTCGTAGACAAAGGCGTCGTGAGTCGCGATGACGATGGTCTTTCCTTCGTCCCTGAGCCGGCCGAGAACAGCGAGGAGCTCGGACGACAGCGTACGGTCGAGATGCGCCGTGGGCTCGTCCGCGATGATGATCTCGGGGTCATTGATCAGCGCCCTGGCGATGGCGACGCGCTGCTGCTCTCCCCCGGAAAGCTGCCTGACCTTGAGCCGCTGTCGTGCCTCGAGGCCGAACCGCGCGAGCAGCGCCGCCGCCCGTCCTTTCATCTCGGAGAAGCCGGCGTCGAGCGGGTAGAGAGGAAGGAGCACGTTCTCGATGACGCTGACATCCCGCATCAGGTTGAACTGCTGAAAGATGAAGCCGAAGGTCTTCCGGCGGATTTCGGTGAGAAAGCGCTCGGGCAGTTTTGCGACATCCCTCCCGGCAACGAGGACCCTCCCGGAAGTGGGTCTGCCCATGCAGCCCATCAGGCTGAGGAGCGTCGTCTTCCCCGAGCCGCTCGGCCCTTTGAGGATAGCCACCTCCCCTGCCCTGATCGAGACCGAGGCATCGGCGACCGCCCTGATCTCGTCGGGCCGGTGGCGGTTGTAGATCTTCGTGACCTCTTCTGCCCTGATGATCGGTTCCATGAATACTCACATCCTCATGACACTTTCGGGATCGGTGACCGCCGCTTTCCACGACGGGATGATGGTGCTCGCCACATAGGGCGCGATCGTGAGAAAGGCCATGACGAAGATCTGGTAGAGGTCGAGGGACGGGGTGAGGCGGAACGGCGGGAAGAGGACGGACCAGCCTTTGATCACCGGCGCCAGCACCGCGGCGCCGAAGACGAAGACATGGAGATAGGCGATGATGATGCCGAGGAGGAAGGAGGTGAGCGAGAGCGCGATGCCCTCCCAGAACTTGAGCGCGAGCACGTCGGCCGTATCCCAGCCGATCGCCTTGAGAATCCCGATCTCCCGCTTCTCTTCAGCGCTGATCCCGGTCGCCTTGTCCCAGGCGAGAATGCAGAAAGCGATCAGCGCAGAGGAGAAGATCGTCAGCATCATCCCGCTCCGCCAGTTGAACACCGCATCGTAGGTCCTGACGATCTCGCCTTTCGTTATCGGCCGGGTGTCGGGCAGGGCCTGCTTGATCTTCGCGGCAACGGTCGGGACCTCCCGCTCATTGTATACCTCGACCGCGATATCGGTGGCGCTGCCCGAGGGAAAATTGAAGAACTGGACCAGATCTTCCTTCGTAAAGACGATCAGGTCATGAGTGATGAGACTCGAAGGGGCGGTGAAGAGGCCGGTGATCTCGAAGACGGTGCCGGTATTGGCGCTGTCGATCAGGATGAGCTCCTTCCCGGTATCGACATTGCGCGCCTCGGCAACGCCGGCGCCGACAGCGGACTGTCCGCTCGCCGAGGGGAGGCTCCCCTCTATAAGATGCAGGCCGGGGAGGAGCGCACCCGCGTCGCTCCCGTCGACCCCGAGCAGCGTGTAATTGGCATGGGTGAGCGCATCGTAGTAGTACCCCCAGTAGCGCGGCGTCACCTCTTTGACCCCGCGTATCTTCTCGATGGTCTCGCCATAGGCGGACGGTATGAGCTCGTGCCTCCCTGCAGCCATCTTCTGCACCACCAGGTCGGGAGCGGTGCTCAGAACGCGCGATGCCTCGTACTTCAGGGCATGCGTAAGAAAGAGGATCGAGGCGAGGACCGCGATGGTCAGGGTGTAGACGACAACGAGCGATATATTCTTGTACTTCCTGCGCAGGAGCGAGGAGAGCGCGTATTCCAGTATCTTCAGGTGCCGTTGCACGGGATGCCTCTACCGGAAGCGCAGCGTCGTCGAGGGCATCGCAGCCCCCGGCGCGATGATCGACCCTGCCGGGAAATGCTCGAGCGACACGGGAAAGTCCTGGAAGGGGGTGAAGAGGTCGGCCTGCGAAGGATGCCGCGTATAGCGCGCCTCGGTCCAGAGCGAGAGATCGGAGAGCCGGAGGACGCGCACCAGCTCCTGCTTGGGCCGGATCGTTTCTTCCTCATGCCTCCGGACAGTGGCGGCGCTGTGGACCAGGAGAAGCAGCACCACAGCGATCTCGACCACCGTGAACCCTATAAAAAGCCTGTGCTTCATCATACTATGACAGTACCGTCGGGAACGACTTCCCCCTTGTCGCAGCCTCCGGCAGAGAGCCTTTCGCACCTTCGCAATAAAGTACATTATACAGCATATCCGGCGATGTTGTGCGAACGGTCCCGGTTGCAAGAAAGCGACAGCTTTGTCGATTGACTAAAAACTTCTTCAAACGGTACAATTTTCCATGCTGCACGCTGATTTCGTTCCCCTCCATCTGCATACTGAATACAGCCTCCTGGACGGTGCAATCAAGATCGATGAGCTCGTGGCGCAGGCAGCGGCATTCAAAATGCCCGCGGTCGCGATCACCGACCACGGCAGCCTCTTCGGTGCGGTCGAATTTTACAAGAAGGCGAGAAAGGCGGGCATCAAGCCCATTATAGGATGTGAAATGTATGTCGCGCCGCAGAGCCGCCTCGACCGCGCCAAGACGAGCATCGAGAGCACCCTCAGCGAAGAGGCGGCGTTCCACCTCATCCTCCTCGCGCGGGATGCCACCGGCTACCGCAACCTCACGACGCTGGTATCCAAGGCCTTCCTCGAGGGATTTTATTATAAGCCGAGGATAGACAAGGAGCTCCTCGAGCAGTACAGCGGCGGGCTCATAGGCCTCAGCGCCTGCCTCAAGGGTGAAGTGCCGTACTATCTCAGGAGCGGCAATCTCGACAAGGCGCGGGAGGTCGCCCTCCAGTACAAGCATATCCTCGGTCCCGAAAATTTCTATTTCGAGCTCCAGCACAACGGCCTGCCGGAACAGGAAGAGGTGAACAGGCTGCTCATCGAGCTCGCCGGGGAGCTCCACATCCCCCTCGTCGCCACGAACGACTGCCACTACCTGAGAAAAGAGGACGCCAAGGCGCACGACATCCTCCTCTGCATCCAGACCGGAAAGATCGTGAAGGACGAGAAACGGCTCAAGATGGCGACGGAGGAGTTTTATTTCAAGTCGCCGGAGGAGATGAAGCGGGTCTTTGCCGATCAGCCGGAGGCGATCCGGAATACGCTCAAGATCGCCGAGCGGTGCAACTTCGATTTTACGCTCGGCAAATACCTGCTGCCCATGTATGAGCTGCCCGAGGGCATGTCGCCGGAGAGCTCTCTCGAGAAGCTCGCCTCCGAGGGGCTGGAGCAGCGTTCCAAAGGCGCTCCTCCCGCGGAATACCGGGAACGGCTCACCCGGGAGCTCAAGATGATCAAGAAGATGGGCTTCGCCTCCTACTTCCTGATCGTCTGGGATTTTATCAGCTACGCCAAGAAGAAAGGGATCCCGGTAGGTCCCGGCAGGGGCTCGGCAGCGGGGAGCCTCGTGGCCTACTGCCTCGGCATCACCGATATCGATCCCATCAGGTACAATCTCCTCTTCGAACGCTTCCTGAACCCCGAGCGCGTCAGCATGCCCGATATCGATGTCGACTTCTGCAAGGACCGGAGGGGCGAGGTTATCGAGTATGTTGCGGAGAAGTACGGGGACGACCATGTCGCCCAGATCATCACCTTCGGGACCATGGCGGCGAAGGCAGCGATCCGCGACGTCGGCAGGGTGCTCGACATCCCCTACGCCGATGTGGACCGTATCGCGAAGCTCGTCCCCAACAACGCGAGCATCGAGGAGGCGATCAAGCTCGAGCCCCAGCTCAAGGAGCTTTATGAAACGAATGAGACGGTCAAGGAGCTCCTGGACATCGCGCAGCGGCTCGAGGGCCTCTCGCGCCATGCCTCGACCCACGCCGCGGGCGTGGTCATAGCCCCGAAGCCCCTTACCGACTTCACCGCGCTCTACAAGAACCCGGCGGAAGAGACGGTCACCACCCAGTTCGATATGGGCTCGGTCGAGAGCGTCGGCCTGCTCAAGTTCGACTTTCTCGGGCTCAAGACGCTCACGGTGCTCGAAAAGACGGTCGATTACATCCGGCAGCAGGGAAAGGAGATCGTGCTCGCGGATATCCCGATCGATGACGAGGCCACCTACAAGCTGCTCAGCGCCGGCGAGACGACCGGCATCTTCCAGCTCGAAAGCGACGGCATGCGCGACATCCTGGTGAAGATGCAGCCGAACCGCTTCGAAGACCTCATCGCCCTCGTCGCGCTCTACCGTCCCGGGCCTATCGGCAGCGGCATGATCGACGACTTCATAAAACGGAAGAAGGGCGAGACCGAAGTCGTCTACGACCTCCCGCAGCTCAGCGAGATCCTCGACGAGACCTACGGCGTCATCCTCTATCAGGAACAGGTCATGCGCATCGCCAACAAGATCGCGAACTTCTCGCTGGGACAGGCGGACCTCCTCAGGAGGGCGATGGGCAAGAAGAAGCCCGAGGAGATGGCGAAGCAGAAAGAGGTCTTCCTCAGCGGCGCTGCCGCGAACCACATCCCGGAGAAGAAGGCGGAGCGGCTCTTCGAGCTCATGGCGTTCTTCGCAGAGTACGGGTTCAACAAATCCCATTCAGCAGCCTATGCGTATCTCTCCTACCAGACGGCCTATCTGAAGGCGCACTACCCCGTCGAATTCATGACCGCCAACCTCAGCGCCGATATGGGCGATACGGACAAGATCGTCAAGCTCATCAATGAATGCAGGAGCATGGCTATCGAGATCCTGCCCCCCGATATCAACGAGAGCGAGCGGGAGTTCAAGATCGCCGGCAACTCGGTCCGCTTCGGCCTCGAGGCGGTGAAAGGGGTGGGTACCGCGGCGATAGAGATCCTCATCCTCAACCGGCAGAACGGGGCGTTCGCCTCCTTCGACGAGTTCCTGAGGAGGATGGACAACAAGAAGGTCAACAAGAAGGTGATCGAAAGCCTCATTAAGGCGGGCGCCTTCGATTCCCTCTACAGGGACCGCGATGCATCACCGGAGAAGACGGGAGCTGAACGTACACCACGTGCCGCGCAGTACGTGCCGCCCCAGAGGGCGCGGGCGAGGGCCATGGCAGCGCTCGCCGCTCCTTCCCGGGCGAACGGGCTCGGTCCCGGGCTCTTCGGCGAGATGGACCCTGCCGGCGAGGAGGTCCAGCCCTGGGACGAAAAGACGCTGCTCGCGTACGAGAAGGAGGCGCTCGGCTTCTATATCTCGGGGCATCCGCTGGCGCGGTACCGCCGCACCCTGGCATCGATGGAGGTCGCCCCGATCGCCGCAATGGCGGAAAAGGACGACCGGGCGGAGGTCTGCATCGCGGGCATCGTGAGCGAGATGAAGAGCAAGGCGAAGGAGAAGGGCGTGACCGCGTTCCTCACCCTCGAGGACGAGACCGGCGCGAGCGACGTGCTCGTCTTCCCGGCGCTCTACCGCGAGCATGCCGATTTCCTGCGGAAAGGGAATCTCGTGATGGTGCGGGGCCTGGTCTCGAAGGCCGAGAAGGGGATCAAGGTCATGGCGCGGGAGCTCCGGGACCTCTCCGGCCTCGAGATCAGTATGAAGTACGAGGTGGCGCTGCGGTGCGAGGACAGGGACGACGCCTCCCGGAAGTTCGCCTGCATCAGGAGCCTGCTCCGGGACGTTGCCTCGAACGGCGGCGACAGGGTATCATTATCCTTCAGGGTGTACCTGCCCGACTGCTGCGTGCTCATCGCGTCGCAGCTGAAGCCGGCGCACAACTTCATTCCCGAGGTCGAGAGGATCACGGGAGGGACGGTAAAGGTATACTGAGGGAATGCGAAGAGAACAATTCAAAGATAAGGAATCGGTTACCGTGGATCTACGTGGAGCAGCGCAACGATGAGTTATTACCTCGATTTTGAAAAACCGCTGGAAGAGCTCGAGACCAAGATCGAAGAGCTGAAGCGGCTCTCCGACGGCAAAGAGCTGGATATCGCCTCCGAGATCAAGCGGCTCGAGAAAAAGGCGAAGGAGCTGCGGTCCGAGATCTTCGCCGGCCTCACTCCCTGGCAGAAGAGCATGATCGCCCGCCACCCCGAGCGCCCGTACACGCTCGACTATATAACGATGGTGGTCGAGGATTTCGTCGAGCTCCATGGCGACCGCCGGTTCGGCGACGACTCCGCGATCGTCGGCGGCGTCGGCAAGATCGGGGGCGTTCCCATGGTCGTTATCGGCCACCAGAAGGGCCGGGGAACGAAGGAGCGGATCTCCCGGAACTTCGGCCAGCCCAACCCCGAGGGGTACCGCAAGGCGCTGCGGCTGATGAAGCTGGCGGAGCGCTTCAAGAGGCCGGTCGTGACCTTCGTCGATACGCCCGGAGCCTTCCCCGGCATCGGGGCCGAAGAACGGGGGCAGGCGGAAGCGATCGCGACCAATCTCATGGAGATGTCCAAGCTGAAGACGCCGATCGTCTCGGTGGTCATCGGCGAGGGCGGCAGCGGCGGCGCGCTCGCCCTGAGCGTTGCCGACCGGCTCGCCATGCTCGAGCTCTCGGTCTACTCCGTCATCTCTCCCGAGGGGTGCGCCGCTATCCTCTGGAAGAAGAACGGCGAGCTCTCGGCAGAGGATTTCTCGCGGGCAGCGGCAGCCCTCAAGCTCACTGCCCAGGATCTGAAGGCCTTCAAGATCATCGACGATATCATCCCCGAACCGCTCGGCGGCGCGCACCGCGACCCCGAGATGACCGCGAAGCGGATCGCCGATTACGTGGTGAGGGCGGTCGAGGGCCTCAGATCAAAGAACCCTGCACGACTGATCGAGGAGCGCTACAAGAGGATCCGGAGGATAGGGGCAGTTACTCAAACAGCGCCTTCACAAAGTCATCGGGAGTGAAGTCTTTCAGGTCGTCCACGCCCTCGCCGATGCCGATGAGCCGGACCGGGATGCCGAGCTCCCGCTTGATGGCGAAGATGATCCCGCCTTTTGCCGTTCCGTCGAGCTTCGTCAACGCTATACCCGTAACGCCGACCGCCTCGTTGAAGAGGTGCGCCTGCCTCAGCGCGTTCTGACCGGTCGTTGCGTCGACCACGAGGAGTATCTCCTGGGGGGCATCGGGCATCGCCTTCTTTATGACCCGGTTTATCTTCTTGAGCTCGTCCATGAGCGAGCTCTTCGTGTGGAGCCTTCCGGCGGTGTCGATGATGACGACGTCGGTGCCCCGCGCCTTTGCCGCTTCCACTGCGTCGAACGCGACGGCAGCGGGATCGGAACCGCTCTGGTGCTTGAGAAGCGAGGCGCCGGTCCGCTCCGCCCATATCTCGAGCTGCTCGATCGCCGCAGCCCTGAAGGTGTCTCCCGCAGCGATCATGACCGAATTGCCCTCCGCGATGAAGCGCGCCGCCAGCTTGCCGATGGTCGTGGTCTTGCCCACGCCGTTCACGCCGACGGTGAGGATGACGAAGGGTTTCTCGCCGAAGGTGACGAGGGGCTGGGAGGCGCCGAGCATCGAGGCCATCTTCGTCCTGAGATACTGCTTCACCTGATCGGAGGTCTTTATCCGGCCCGACCGCACGTCCTCCCTCAGGGCGTCGCTGATCTCCGCTGCGGACTCCGCGCCGATATCGGCGGTGATGAGGATCTCCTCGATCTCGTCGATGACGCTCTCGTCGATCGTCGTGACCGCGAGCGCGGATTCGACCCGGTCGACGAGGTTCCGTTTTGTCTTGGCAAGACCTGCCTTTAATTTGTCGAGAAAGCCCATCGTTCAATTCTAGAATAGAAAGCGGGTACCGTCAATGATTCGCCGCTGCTCAGGGAGACGGCGGCGTTCGGAACGTCTGCGGCGTGCTACTCCAGGCGGAGGGTAACGGCGAGAGCGTTCTTCTCTTTCGTCACGTGGTACTTTGCCGGCTTCAGCATCTCGATCCTCACCACGGTCGTCCCTTTCTCCTTAGCATCCCCGTCTATGCTGATATCGCCGATGAAGGCCGAGTTGAACTTGAAGTTCTTCTCCACCCTGCTCGCCGCGGGGTGCGCCCTGAGAACGACCCACCGCTTGCCCTCGGCCGTTTCGGTTGCGGCGGAATAGCGCAACGAATTGTCGAGGTTGGGAATGTGCATGGTAACGGTCGACTTCTTCTTCGACTCCACCAGAGAGATGTTGGTGATCTCGAGCCCCCTGGCTTTGGCTTTCACCTTGCGCTCGGTCTTCTTCGCGTCTCTGGCCCCCTCTTTGGTCCTCTTCTCCTTCTTGGCCTGCGATGCGGCAGGGGAGACTGCGGCGGCCTTCGCCTGGTGCCTGTCCGCTGCCGCAGGAGCGGGCCTCCTCACCTCGGGCTGCGCTGCCGCGGTGGCAGAGGGCGTCGAGGTCTTCGCCGGGGCGGCGATGATCGAGAAGGCCTCCGACTTGTTGTACTGCACTTCGACGACGGTCGTGCCGTTGATGAACTCCGACGCCGGGATCTTGTTCGGCACCAGCGTCCCTGTCCCGGTGGTCGAGAGGGCCACATCGGGCCCGACGAGGTTATAGTTCTTTATGACATGCCCGAGCTGGTTATAGACGGTTATCTTGATCTTGAACTTCTGTCCTGCCACGGCAGATTCGGGGACCGTCACTTCATACCGCTCCGGCACCGGCGAGACGACGCGGATGGTGTCCGTGGCGCCTTTCTGCGCCTTGCCGCTCTCGGTAACGACGAGGGCGATATCTTCAGCCACATCATAGCGGAGATCCGCCTTCGCCTGTCCGTTCACGAACTCATAGGCGGAGATGGTCGAAGGAAAGGGCCGCAGCTTGCCTGTAGCGGTGATCGTGACCCCGCTCCCGGTGGTCGCGTAGTTCGTGACGACGTTATTGAACCGGTCGACCGCCACGATCGAGAGCTCGAACGGCTCGCCGGCGATCACCTCTTTCGGCGCGAAGATCTTGAAGGCATTCACCGGCCCGCTCGTGATCTCGATCTTCTCGCTCATCCCGGAGCTCCCGGTGATGAGGTCCTTCACTTCTATCTGGGTGATGCCCGCCTTCTGCGACACGAGGGTCACGACACTGACGCCGCTCTTGAAGTCCGGGATCGCCGGCATGTCGATCTTCGGGTCGGCATCGCCCTTGAAGATGAGATTGATGTTCTTCCCGGGTATCGGCTCGAAGACCGTATTCCCGTAAGCGTCCTTGGCGACGATGCGGATATCGAAGGGGTCTCCGGCCTGGGCCCTGCGCGGCTCCCTGATCGCAAAGGAGGTCATCTTGTTCGGAAAGACCATGAGCTCTTTCGAGACGATGGGGATGGGGCTTCCGGTCTCGCGGATCGAGAGGGTAACGGCCTCGGCGACTTTATCGACGAGCGATATGGCGAGCGCCCCGTTGGTAAAGGCCGATGCCTTGAGCGTGGTCGGTTTTACCACGGCCGAGCCGGAAGCCGCGAGCTGGAACTCCCGCCCGGACTCGTTGAAATTGGCGATGACGTTGTTGAACGCATCCACCGCCAGCAGCCGTATGGTCGTCTCTTCTCCTGCGACGACCCGCTCGGGCATCGTGATATTGAAGTGGTCGAATTTTCCGGGCTTGATAACGATCTCAGCAGCCTTTGCCAGCGAGGGGACGGCGATGAGCACTGCTATAAGCAATGGCAGCCACAGTACCGATCTCTGCTCTCTCTGCATCATACTGGAAAACCCCCTATGAAAATTAAATATATATTTTTACGTGTGCATGCCCGTTTTTGCCACAAAAGTATATCATAAAGCATACTCAAATACCTACACTCCTTATATACTTTTCTTGTAATGAGCAGTATAGTAGCACAACAAGGTAAAATTTACCACTCATCGTCCTGGCCGCCGGCGGCTCCGGACTGTTTATATTTCGTGGTTTTCCCACTGCGCTTTAAGCTGTTGTGCCCCTGCACGAGAGGAGACGGTCATGAACGGCTGCGCGCAGCCGGGGAAATCGGGAGGCGCGGCGCTCCTCGTGCTCCTTGAAAAAGAGGCAAACCTTTTGATAGTATTAATGATGCCTGAGGACAGGGGAAAGGCCAGCCTACTGCTGCGGGGCATCGCAAAGCTGGTGGACTTCATACTGATCGCAGCGGCGGTCAAGATGCTCCCTCAGGTGGGACACCTGGCCGGGCTGGTCTACCTTCTGATCAGCGACGGCCTGTTTGATGGGAGGAGTCTCGGAAAGAAGATCATACGACTGCGGGTCGTGTCGCTGCCGACGGGAAATACCGGAAGTTTCAAGGATTCAATTATCCGAAACCTCACTCTTTTTTTTCCCCTCCTGTTGTATAATATACCGCTGTTTGGATGGATTCTCATGGTGCTGGTCTGCGCGCTCGAATTCTTGCTGATGCTCGGCAACGAGGACGGCATGCGTCTCGGCGACGAGCTTGCCCGGACGACCGTTAAAGAAGGGTAATGATTCACCGATCACAGGTGATAATGCAGCGGAAGCCGGCGCGGTGAGCAGGACGAAGCACTTTACGAACAGGGATTGTCAACCACGAACCATGTGAGGCAAGGAGGAAGTACGTGTTTTTCAACAAGATCCTGGGCATGTTTTCAAACGACCTGGCTATCGATCTGGGGACCGCGAATACGCTCGTCTATGTGAAGGGAAGAGGGATCATCTGCAACGAGGCGTCGGTCGTCGTCATCAGAAGAGACAACAAGCGCCCGGTCGCGGTCGGCGTAGAGGCCAAGGAGATGCTGGGGAAGACCCCCTCGAATATACTCGCCATCAGACCCATGAAAGACGGCGTCATCGCTGATTTCGATGCGACCGAAGTGATGCTGAAGTACTTCATCACCAAAGCGCACAACAGGAAGAGCTTCGTCTCTCCGCGCGTTATCATCGGCGTGCCCTCGGGGATCACCCAGGTCGAACAGCGCGCGGTCAAGGACGCCGCGCATGCATCGGGAGCGCGGGAGGTCTACCTCATCGAGGAGCCCATGGCAGCCGCCATCGGCGTCGGCCTCCCGGTCGGAGAACCGTCGGGGAACCTGATCGTCGACATCGGCGGCGGCACAACGGACGTTGCCGTGATCTCGCTCGACGGCATCGTCTACAGCAAGGCCGTCCGCGTCGGCGGCGACAAGATGGACGAATCGATCATGGCCTACATCAAGCGCAAGTACAATCTCATGATAGGAGAGCGCACCGCCGAACAGATCAAGATCGAGCTCGGCTCCGCGTACCCGACCAACAACTCCGAGCCGATGGAGATAAAAGGAAGGGACCTCGTCTCGGGCATTCCGAAGGCGATCAACGTCACCGAGGACGAGATACGGGAGGCGCTCCAGGAGAGCGTGGGCCTCATCCTCGATACGATCAAGGTCACCCTCGAGAACACGCCCCCGGAGCTCGCCGCCGACATCGTCGACAAGGGCATCGTGCTGGCGGGAGGCGGAGCGCTCCTGCGGGGTCTCGATATCCTGATCAGGGAGCAGACCGGCGTGCCGGTGATCCTGCCCGACGACCCGCTCACCGCCGTGGTGCGGGGGTGCGGCATGATGCTCGATAAGCTCGACCTCCTGCAGAAGGTAGCGATCAATACCAATTGATGTCGAAGGCGAAGAAGCGATTCATCATTTTCCTCGCTCTTTTTTCCTTTGCACTGGCAGTAATGAGTTATCAGCACGGGAGAAGGCCTTCCTCCTTTCTTCAGGCAGTATCCTATCCCTTCGATCTGCTCAACCGGCTCGCCGCTGACGTCTCGACAACGGCCCGGCAGGCGCGGGCTGCGTTCGAGGAGAACAAGCGGCTCAGGAGCGAGCTGGCTCAGTTGCTGCTCGAGCGCCAGCAGTACCGCGAGATCATGCAGGAAAACAGGCGGCTGAAAGAGCTCCTCGCGCTCAAGGAGAGCGAGCACCGTGCCGTTACCGCGGCAAGGGTCGTCGCCCGGGGGTACGACCGGCTGCTGAACACCGCGGTCATCGACAAGGGGAAGGCGGACGGCGTGGAGAAGGGCATGGCGGTCATCACCACCAAGGGGCTCATCGGCAAGGTCTATTCCGTGCGCGACGCGTTCTCGGAGGTGCTGCTCCTGAACGACTCGAACTTCTCGGTCGCCGTGAGGCTCCAGAACAGCCGGCGCGAGGGCATCGTCTCCGGCACGGGGTACGGCTACTGCCTCCTCAAGTACGTAGCGCCGGAAGAGACGGTGGAGCGCGGCGAGGTGGTGGTCACCTCGGGCTTCGACGGGCTCTTTCCCGAAGGGATACCCGTAGGCGTGGTGAGCAGGGTGAAGAAAGAGGGCGTAGAGTTCTTCCAGTATGTCGAAGTTGTTCCCTTCCAGCCCAGCGATACGACGGAAGAGGTGATCCTGTTGAAGCGGGCAGAGAGCCCCGGTCTCTGACCCATGCCGCCGTTACGGCATAACCGTGAATGCACGGTGCCCTGCTGCCGGAGAGCGCGGGCTCATCAGCAGGAGAGGACAGGAGGGCATGCGTGAAGGCGCTTAAGTGGGTGCTGCTCGCAGCCGCCGTCTTTCTGATCCAGACGCAGTTCTCTTCGCTCAAGGGGCTCGTGAACGGCACGGTCATCCTGGTCTATCTCTTCGGGCTCAAGAGCAGGCAGGAGATCGCGACCCACGGCTATACCAGCACCAGGGCCGAGCTCGAGAGCACGCTCTTCGGTATGGCCGTCGGGCTCGTCGAGGACCTCCTCTCGGGGTCGATCATCGGTCCGGGAGTACTGAGCAAGGGGCTGCTCGGGCTCACCGCCTCGATCGTCTTCACCGATCTCGTCTTCCGGTGGACCCCGCTCTGGGGCGGGGTGATCCTCGCGGTCTTCACCTCCCTCGACGGCGGCATGCTCATCGGCACGAGAGTCTTTTTTACCGGCGTAGAAGTAGGCAGCGTCACCGCCCTCCAGGTGCTGCTGATTCAACCCCTGATGAACATCCCCTTTGGTATAATAATTAAGCCCCTGGAGCAGTCGAGACTATGATCCCCGACGCCGGTGACCGGGGCGGAGAGATCGCGGAGCACGCATGATGATTTCAAAGCGCATACAACTGAGCTCTTATCTGGTCATCCTCGTCTTCATCTTCTTCGCCTTCAAGCTCTGGCAGCTCCAGATCCTCGAGGGCGAACGGTACCGTAATCTCTCGGAGGGCAACCGGCTCCGCATCGTGAAGACCCCGGCCCCGCGCGGCATTATCTATGACCGGAACGGAAAGGCGCTGGTCAAGAACGTGCCCTTCTTCAGCGTCTCTATCCTTCCCGAAAACCTCAAGAGCGCCGATGTCGGCGCCCTCGCCGCGTTCCTCGGCGTGGAGGCGGCGGAGATCGGGGCACTGCGGGACAGGAAAGACAACAGCCCCTTCATCCCGGTGAAGCTCAAGCAGGGGCTGCACTTCGAGGAGATCGCCCGGATCGAGGCGGGCAAGTCGGACTTCCCGGGCCTCTTCGTCGAGACCGAGGTCGGCAGGGAGTATTTATACGGAAAGACCGGCGGCCATGTCATCGGCTATCTCGGCAAGATGACGCCTGCCCAGTTCGCGACCCCCGAGCTCAAGAACTTCCCGCCCGACGGGCTCATAGGACAATGGGGCATCGAGGGGCTGTACGACAATGTCTTGAGGGGAATCCCCGGGGAAAAGCTGATCGAGGTCGACGCCCTCGGCAGGGAATTGCGCATGGTGCAGCAGAAGCCCGCGGTCAAGGGCGATGACGTGACGCTCAGCATCGATATCGATATCCAGCAGGCGGTGGAGGACGCCTTCGGTGAAAAGGCAGGGGCGCTGGTCGCGATAAAGCCCGACACGGGAGAGATCCTCGCGCTCGAGAGCCTCCCCTCCTTCGATCCCAACATCTTTTCACGGGGCATAAAGTACCAGGACTGGGTAGCGCTCATGGAAGACAAGAAGAAGCCGATGCTGAACCGGGCGATCCAGAGTCAGTATCCGCCGGGCTCGACCT
Source organism: Nitrospirota bacterium (assembly GCA_040752355.1). Classification (NCBI taxonomy): domain Bacteria; kingdom Pseudomonadati; phylum Nitrospirota; species Nitrospirota bacterium. Next base: position 27,341 of record JBFMHE010000018.1, read on the forward strand.
TCAAGATCATCACCGGCGCTGCCGCGCTCGAGGAGAATAGCATCGACCCCCAGCAGCGGATCACCTGCACCGGGGGAGTCGGGTACGGGCGATGGACCTTCGGCTGCTGGAAGAAAGGCGGGCACGGGAGCGTCGATTTCCACCGGGCGCTCGTCGAGTCCTGCGACACCTACTTTTATGAAGTCGGCAGACGGCTCGGCATCGACAAGATTCACCAGTACGCGACGGCGCTGGGTCTCGGCAAAGAGACCGGCCTCAATCTCTCGATAAAGGAGCGGAAGGGCATCATTCCGAGCACGCAGTGGAAGCAGGAACGGTTCAAGCAGCCCTGGTATCTCGGGGAGACCTATATTGCGGCTATCGGCCAGGGATATGTGACGACGACCCCTATTCAGATGGCCAATATGATGTCGATCTTCATCAACGGCGGCGATATCCATCCCCTCACCTTCGAGAAGGGCGGGACCCAACCCGTAGGCAGGGTCGCGCTCAAGCCGGAGACCATAAGCATGGTAAAGGACGCGCTGTCGGGTGTGGTGAACGAGCCCGGCGGCACGGCCCACGGCTCGATGTCGCAGGTGGTCCTGATCGGCGGCAAGACGGGGACTGCGCAGGTGGTCGGGAAGAAGAAGGAGACAAAGGCGGAGCACCATATGGACCATGCGTGGTTCGTCGCCTTCGCCCCTGTCGAGACGCCCGAGATAGCCCTTGCCGTATTCGTCGAGCACGGCGGCCACGGCGGCTCCGCAGCAGCCCCTGTGGCGAAGAAAGCGATCGAAGCGTATTTCGTGAAACAGAAGCCGGAGACGGAAGCAGGCGCCCCTCCCGGGAATAAGGAGCCGGGTGCGCCAGGTCCGAAGATGCTGCAGACCGCAGCTCCCGCAGCCCCGGCCCCGGGAGTGCGAGACTCCCATGATTAAGGTTGACCGCCGGCTGGGCAAGAATTTCGACTGGCTCACCTTTGCGCTCATCGTCAGCCTCGCCCTCATCGGCATCATGACCATTTATAGCGCCACGCGGCCTCCCCTGGGCGTGGGAGAGCATTCGGACTTCTATATGCGGCAGGTCCTGTGGCTGCTCATAAGCGTGGCAGCGCTTTTCACCATCGTATTTTTCGATTACAAGTGGCTCTCCCGGGTCGCCTACCCTCTTTACGCTATCGGCCTGCTGCTCCTCGTGGCGGTCCTCGTTGCAGGGCGCTCGAGCCTGGGCGCCCAGCGCTGGCTCAGCCTCGGCTTTTTCTCGTTCCAGCCCTCGGAGTTTTTCAGAATGATCTTCATCGCCGCCTTCTCCGCCTACCTGACCGGTTCGGGAGACCAGCTGCAGAGGAAGCTCTCCGCAAAGAGCATCATCATCTTCGCCATCCTTCCGTTGGCCCTGCTGATCAAGCAGCCCGACCTCGGCACCGCCATTCTCCTTTCGTCGATCTTCGTCGCCCTGTCCCTCGCAAAAGGGATCAGCAGGAAGATCATCACGATCGTGCTCGTCATCGGCATCATCTCGATTCCCTTCCTCGGCCATATCTTCTGGGAGGGGCTCAAGGATTACCAGAAGAACCGCATCATCGCGTTCATGGACCCCGAGGTCGATCCGGCAGGCATCGGCTATCACATAAACCAGTCGAAGATATCGATCGGCTCGGGAGGGTTCACGGGCAAGGGCTATATGCAGGGGACCCAGGGGCCGCTCCGGTTCCTCCCCGAGAAACATACCGACTTCATCTTCGCGGTCTTTGCCGAAGAGTGGGGGTTTGTCGGGAGCCTGCTGCTGCTGTGCATCTATTTCGCGCTCTTCCTGCGCGGGCTCGATACCGCCTACAAGGCAAAGGACGAATTCGGCAAGCTCATGGCGATCGGCATCACCGCGATGTTCTTCGTCTACTTCTCGGTCAACATCGGCATGACCATGGGAATGGCCCCGGTCGTCGGCGTGCCGCTGCCCTTCGTGAGCTACGGCGGCACGGCGCTGCTGAGCAACTTCATCGCCGCCGGGGTGCTCATCAATATCAGGACCCGCCGCTTCGAACTCTTCTATCCATAGACTGCAGGCCATAGACTGCAGGCCATAAGCCGTAGGCAGGGAACAGTTTACGCGAAGATATCGACGCTGCCTTTTATCTTTTTCTTCTGCCCGCTCTCCGGAGCATACGCCTCGCTCGCCTTCTGAAAATAGAGCCCCTCGAACGGAGCGCTCTCCCTTTCGTTAAGGCTCACGTAATAGGCGCTGTCTCCATACCGGTTCACCTCTCCGGCTCCTCCCGCGGCGCGAGGCTGCGGCTGAAGGCGCCGCACCCTCAGCTCGTACGACAGAGTCACCCCGTTTACCATACCGCCTCCTGCTCCCCTTTGTGGGGCGAAAAGGTTTCGCTCCCTTCCCCGTCCTGCAAAGGAGCAAGCGCCGTACCACATCGGGAGGTCATCCAAAGCAGGGAGTTGCGCGCAGGGGTGAAGCGAAGAGCATACAAACAACGCTTCCGGGAATGCAGGATATTCCCTTCATGTCGGGAGGTTGACGCTCCCGGAGCAGCTTCGAAATTCCTCGATGCATTCGACGCCGCGATACTCAGGCTGGAACGGTTTCCCCTCTCGGGCCACGTACCGAAACATGTCTTAGGGAAAAGGTAGGGAAAAGGGTCAAAGGTAGGGAAAAGGGTCAGGTCTACACTCTTGACAGATGCTGGTTGTTTCTGTAGTATGTATGGCACCTATGGCACGGCCGCTGAGAATAGAGTTCAAAGGTGCATTCTATCATATTACGGCTCGGGGAAACGAGCGGAAAGACATCTTCAGGGATAACGCCGATAGGGAGAAGTTGCTGTGTTATTTTGAATCTGCTGTTGAGCGGTACCAAGCGGTTATCCACGCCTTCTGTCTGATGGACAACCATTACCATCTTCTCATCGAAACCCCTGCGGGGAACCTCTCACAGACCATGCGACATATCAATGGAGCATTTACTGCTTATTTCAATAGGCGGCACCAGAGAGCAGGGCATCTGTTTCAAGGAAGGTATAAAGCGATTCTTGTGGAGGCCGATGAGTATGCAGGAGCGCTGTCCCGATACATTCATCTGAATCCAGTCAGGGCAGGGCTTGTCGACAGACCGGAAAAGTACCCATGGTCAAGCTATCGGTACTATGCCGGTGCTCAGAAGGCTCCCTGGTGGTGTACTATCGAATGGCTGCTTCAGTATTTTGGAAAAGGAGGGGCCGATGCGCAGCGAGCGTACCGTGGTTTCGTGAAGTCAGAAACAGATGCTGCCGTGAATGATCCGTTAAAAGAGACGGTAGCAGCGGTAATACTGGGGAGCGCTGAATTTATCGGTAAAGTAAAAGAGCTATATCTCAGCGGGAGAAAGGGAGGGCGTGATATTCCTGCGCTGAAAGCATTGACCAGAAGGTCGATTGAGGAGATCATTAATGTTGCGGATCAGGAGTTTGGAGCGGAAACAGAGCTTTCGAGGAAAGCGGCGCTCTATCTGAGCCATCGACACAGTGGGCTGTCCCTCAGGGAGATCGGGAGATATTTCGGCATCGGAGAGTCAGCCGTATCGCAGGCAAGCCGTCGGTTCGGATTTGTTCTTGAGAAGGATGTACGATTGCAGAAGAAATTAAAACAGATGAAGAGAACGCTCCAATGGTCAAATGTGTAGACCTGACCCTATAGACGACACATGACCCTATAGACGACACAATTCACGTTTCACGTCCTTTTTAGCGCCGCTTCGATTTCCCGCAGGTCATCGGCAATCTCGCCGGGAATGAGAAAGAGCCCTTCCGGGCTGCAATCGTCCTTGCTTTTTGAAAAGCCGGAGGACAGGAAGTCGAGCTTCGGGCGGCATAGCTTACCTTCTGTGCTGTTCATTTTTGCACTGATCTCACTTCTTGAAGCTATCTGTACAAAATTTGCCCATATTTTGTATAATTTGTCATGAAATTCGAATGGGACCCTATAAAAAGTGCCACGAATAAAGAGAAACACGATATCGATTTCGAGACAGCGCAGGAACTCTGGCTTGACGAAAGCCGCATACAGATTGACGCACCGCACCCGGTAGAGGAGCGGAGCATTATCATAGGGAAGCTTCACGACAAATTGTGGACGGCTGTATATACCATGCGGAGCGAGGTAATCCGCATCATCTCGGTCAGGCGTTCCAGAGAAAAGGAGGCTGCATTATATGAAAAAGAAAGCTCTCGCTAAAAGCGCAAAAGAGTTTGATCGTCGATTCGACTCAGGTGAGGACATCCACGATCTACTCGATATGTCCAAGGCTGCCATTACCCGTCCAGGCAAAAAAGTACGCATCACCCTGGACGTTGCCGAGTCACTCGTTAATGACATAGATACTATCCGTGAACGAATAGGCGTCGACAGAGGTGCACTAATAAAGGTATGGCTCCACGAGCGGGTAAAGCAGGAAAAGGCAACCAGCAAAACTTAGTAAGCTTCATATCAGAGGTGGACCCCGCAAGCAGGGCTGGGACCGGGTCTTTCATCGTACATAACAGCACTGAGGGGTAAGGAGCTTTCCCCTGTCACTTCCCCCCCTTCGTCACCTTGAAGCTGGCGAGCACCTTCTCGAAGGTGGCGATGTCCTTGTCGAAGTAGTAGCGCTGGGCAGCAGTGTAGCGTATGCCGTAGAACCATTCGCCGAGCATGAATCCGTAGTAGACGCTCTTTTTCTTCAGTCCGTCCTTTGTCTTGTACGTGAACACGGCTTTGAAGCCGGGATATCCTCCGATTTTAGCAGGCACGTTTTCCGTTACGGCGAGGTTCACGACATCCTGGTTCGAGCTGATGTTATCGAGCGCGACTTCGGCGCTCTCCTGGGGGAGCATGCCTTTTGCAAATTTCTTTTTCGTATGCTCCAGCTTTTTATCGTTACCGATCTTTTCTACAATAATGTTCTGCAGCAGCACGCCGTCGCGCGTGATGAGCAGATGCTCGCTGGTGTTCAATCGCATCCACCCTTCGGGGAGCTCGACGGAAAAGTTGTGCTCTCCTGACTCGTAGAGGCCCCCGACCTGCAGCCACGGCGCGCAGCCGGTCAGAAAGACCAGGCACAGCAGAATGTATTTCCTCACTTCCTGTCTCCTCCTTCGCACTGTCGTATGTATTCCTCGATATATGCTCTATCCGGAGCAGCGGGAGCGAGGGCGAGATAGCTCTTCAGGTGCTTTTGGGCGAGCGCTCTCTCGCCGCTCTTGTAATGCACCAGCCCCAGCCCCTTGTACGGGTCTGAATACGTTGGATCAGCGGAGATCGCCTTTGCGTAGCAGGCTCGCGCTTTTTCCGCATCGTCCTTTTCGCCCCTCTGCCTGAACACTTCTCCCAGAAGGTAGTGCGCCTTCGCATCGTTCGGCCGCACGGCCAGATACCGTTCTATGCCCCTTTGCGCGCTCTTGAAGCGGCCTGCTTTCAGGTCGAGCAGGGCGTTGTCGAGGATGACGCCGCCGGTCTTGGCGAAGAAGATCTCGGCGTTCTTCACGCCCGTCTTCCGGCCGTATTCCTGAAGGAATGTCTCATAATTCTCTATGCGCTCCTTGAGGCGCGGGTGGCTTCCGAAGAAGAACGGTTCTTTTATCTCTTCTTCCTCTACCTCCTGCTTGAGATGGATGAAGAGCTTGGGCGCTTCGGTGGGGTCGTAGCCGGCGCGGACCATTGCCTGCAGGCCCTCCATATCCGCCTCTGTTTCGAGCTCCCGCGAATAGCCGGTTACCGCAGCCAGCGTGCCGATGGCCGCGAGTCCGCCGAACCCGCCGAAGGTGACCTGGAAGGCAGCCAGGAAGGCGGTCTTGTTTTTGATGTCCCTGAACGCTTTCACGGTATGGCGGTGGGTGGCGTGCGTCATCTCGTGGGCGAGGAGGGTGGCGAGCTGCGCCTCGTTCTCCATCCTGGCGAGGATGCCCGTATGGATGTATAGTGCGCCGTTGGGGAAGGCGAAGGCATTGAGGTGGTAGTTGTTGATGACCTTCACGGTGAAGGGTATCGCTTTGACGACATCGGGCGGCTGGAGTCTCCGGGCGATCTCGTTCAGGTAGCGCTCGATCTCCTCATTGCTATAAATGATGCCGCTCTTCTCGAGGGCTGCCTGCTCCTTCTCCACCCGTGCCCAGAGCCGCTGCTCATCCTCTTCCATGGCAAAGGAGCCGGTCGTTACCGGAGCGAGGTTGGTCGTTGCGCAGCCTGCGAGAACGAGGACGAGCAGGCAGAGCGCGGCTGCAGCGCTCATCGGCCGGAGCCGGCTTTCGGCAGGTCGGCGAGCAGCGAGTCGACGAGCCGGCATACGCTATCGTAGTTCCGGAGATCGTGCTGCGCCTGGCTGCCTTTCACGTTGTACCATAGTATTTTCCCCTCTGTATCGACCACGGCGGAGCTCATGGCGGTCACGCCGGACCTGGGGACAATGCCCGTTAAAAGGCCGACGACGATCAGCGCCTTCCTGCCGCCGGTCGAGATCTCGTCGAAACCGTCGATGAAGAGCAGGGTATCGGCGCCGTTCTTCTGGAGCAGGTGTTTAACGGGGCCGAGCGAATAGTCGAAGTTCTTCTGTTTCTCGGGGAACAAAAAGGGGCCATAGGTGTGCCACTGGATGCTCAGGCTGACCGCCCGGTAGAGCGCCTGGATCTCTTCCAGCTCCGTCTCGATCTCCTTGTCCACGGGAATCGCCTTGACCCCCATGGACCGCTCCTTGAGCTCCTCCGCGACCGCTTTCGCCGTATTCTGCCGGCCGATATCACACCAGTCGTCCCGCAACTCGTGAACGCCTCCTGCGGTGAATTCGTACACCTTGATATCGGGAGGCACCAGGCCGTGTGTCTTGATATCTTTCAGATGCAGCGCAAGATCGGGGTGCGCCCGGTAAGACTTGGGCACGCACCCGGCCGCGGTAAGGAATGCGGAGAGGAGCAGCAGCAGGACCAAACCCTCTTTTCCGAAACGCATCGTCGCCTCCTGTGCAGCCTGCCACAAATGAAGGGTATCTTACCATCCTCAAGTCCTTTTTGACCAGAGGTGCGAGTAGCAGGATCAGGTCTCGGGCTTTGAACTCCCTTGGCTTTATTGTTGCTCGAACAGTTTCACGTCTTGCAACGTTGCATTATACGATGAGCTCTAACGGAATTACCCCTCGGTGTTGCCTGCCTGCGGAAAGCTGTCGAGGTGCGGTTTGATCGCTCTGCCGAGCCAGGCGATGGTTTCGCCGAGATTGCGCATGTTCTTCAGCCCCTCCCCGTCGTTGAGGACAGCGCCCTTATCGAGCCCGAAGCCGAGATTCCAGTACGTGGAGCCCGGGATGATCATTCCCGACATAAGGAACAGGTGATTGATGCTGTCGAAGACATGCGTGCCGCCGCCCCGCCTGACTGCAACGACCGCGGCGCCGATCTTGCCGCGGAAGGCCCTGCCGTTCGCCAGCGCGACGAGCCCGGAGCGGTCGATCAGCGCCTTGAGCTCGGCGCTGACATCGGTGAAATAGGTGGGTGACCCGAGGATAAGGGCATCGGCGGCGACCATCTTCTCCATGCAATCGTTAACTATATCGTTTCTCCCCGCGCAGCGAAGGTCCTTATTCTCGAAACATTTGTAGCAGGCGATACAGCCGCGGATGTCTCTGCCGCCGACCTGAATGAGCTCCGTTTCCCATCCGGCAGCCGCAAGCGGCTCGAGCACTTTTTGCAGCAGGATCTCGGTGTTTCCTCCCTTTCGCGGACTTCCATTGACGGCAATAGCTTTCATGGTCTCCTCCTCGATGCTCACGGCATATGCTCCTAGAACTATACTGCTCAGCCGCATTTTAGGCAAGTGCGCAGAGGCGCCCACGCTCCCTTGAAGAAGAGCAGCGCCATACTATACAATCACAGCGAACGATTTCATTGTTCGGTGAATGGGGGGACCAGGAATGATCGATGGTCTCTACACGGAAGAGCAGGATCGCGGTCTGTCTTTCTATACTGCTTGTCCTCGCTCCCCTGTTCATACAGGCAGCGGACGTACCGCTCAACACTACCGCCCGGGTCTACTTCAGCCCCCGCGGCGGCGCAACCGATGCGCTCGTCAAGGCGATCCGCAGCGCCCGCACCGAGGTCCTCGTACAGGCGTACAGCTTCACCTCTGAGCCCATAGTTAAAGCCCTCGCCGATGCGCACAAGCGGGGGGTCCGCACCGAGATCGTCCTGGACAAGTCCAACCGGACTGCGAAATACAGTTCCGCCGGCTTTGCGCATACTATGGGCATCCCCACCTACATCGACGCCGAGCACGCCATCGCCCACAGCAAGATCATGATCATCGACCGGGAGACGGTCGTCACCGGCAGCTTCAACTTCTCGAAAGCCGCCGAGGAAAAGAACGCCGAAAACCTGCTCATCATCACGTCGAAGGAGCTCGCGAAGGTCTACCTCGAAAACTGGCAGCTGCACAGGAAGCATTCCGAGCGGTACCGCCCGCCTCCTTCCCGCACCGCTCGATCACCTTCCTGATGAAGAGCTGCCGCTCCGCATCCTCGAAATCCCTGAGCGATGTCATGGCCTTCTCATAGCGCCGTGCGATGAACGCTTCGAACGAGACGACGGAGAGTACCGAAAGCGCGATGCCGCCGATTCCAGTGATGACGAAACGGCCGATGTTGAGCACGGTGCCTATGGTGAAGAGGCAGAAGATGCAGGCCAGGGCGAAGATCGCCCTGGAGCAGAGGCGGTTGAGCCGGGCGAGCTGCCGGCCCTTCCTGAGCAGCTCGAACTCGCGCTCGCGGCTGAAGAGCTCCGCCGCATGCTCCTGTGCCAGGCCGAGCTCCTGCCGCTGGAGCCTGCATTCGATGAGGTTCAGCAGCCGCTCCCGCTCGAACGCCATCTCCCGGTCGGAGATATCCCGTTGCGGCGAATAGTTGTATTGCATAGGGCAGACCTCCCTCTAAGGGCGTCTAACAGAATGAGGAGGGGAGTCAGACGAGGCACAGTATGTTCGCTCATTCTCGGCAAACATCCTGTTTGCCTCCGAGGTACCAGCCCGCTCCATCATCCATGATTCCACTCGGGCTGCTAATACCGCTCACATACTATACCTCGTCCGACTCCAAGCTCCTTCATTTCGTTAGGGGCTCTAGATCCCGGGGATGCGTTTTCCTTTGGGGTAGTGCGCCTCGCACCAGGCGTTCACCGCGCTGCGGAGCTTTTCCTTCCTGGCGAGCAGGAACTCGATGTAGGCGGCGTTGATCCTCGCGGTGGTGCCGAAGCGGTAGAAATTCAGCCCCTTGAACGCGTCCTTTATCGTATCGGCGTCCAGGCCCTCTATTACGGAGATCAAGGGATGGAAAAAGTCCACGGTATATCTCTTGTGCTTTATCTCATCCAGCAGTACATCCGCTATTGCCCAGCCCGTATCGGTCACGTTATCGAAATCATAGGTCTGGAAGTAGGCGCCGATCGAGAGACTGTAGTCATCCACGAACCCGGGCCCGGTGAGGCTGTAGTCTATCGAATGGCAGATCAGATCGTTGTTGACGACGTAATCGTGCTCCTTCGAGTCATAGTTGCCGATCCATACGTTGAAGACGAGGTTGTGCAGGACCTGCTCCAGGTTCCTTATCTTCGACAGCTTCGCGATCTTCAGGAAGTTCTCGAGCGCAAGGCCCCCGAACTCCTCGAGCAGCAGCTTGCGTTGCATGATGGTGTCTTCGGCGTACCTCGTCAGAAAGGTGTCGAAGGCAGGAGAGAACGCGACCTGTGAGGCGTCGATCAGTCTCACCTCGGGCACGCAGGTCCCTGTCTTCATCGCCAGCCGGTGCGCCAGCACGGCCCTGTCGTTCAGGTCGGCATGGTCCTTCGCGAAGCTTTTGGAGTTTTTGAAGATCTTGCACGCCCATACGGCGGAGGTCGCTCTCTCCCTGATGATGAAATTAAGGTTCGTGCCGCCGGCAAGCTCTTCGACGAATTCATAGGTGCTCGACTCTTTCGATGCCGCCATGAAAGCGCTCCTGTCGCACGCCCGATACCACCGGGCCGTTTACCATGTAAAAGAGAGCATGAGCCTCTAAAGAATATCGGAAAGAGGAAGAAAGCTCCTGTATAAAAGTGTATCACCAAAAACGAGGGCATACAAACAGAAGAGCACTCTTCCTCCTTGACTCCACATTCCTTTCCTGAAAGAATTTAAGCAGGAACGGGTCACAGAGCTTCCTCGATCCTGTATGCGCCGCTCTCGCTTCACGATCATCCTGCCAAGGATAGCAGCCCGCACCCGTAGCAGCCGCAGTACGCATTCAGCGGCGCTCTCATAATCCATACCTCTACCGCCGGATCACTGTATTCGGTCCGCAATGAAACAAAGGAGGCGTAAGGATAGGCTATGGAAAAGGAGAAGAGGATAAAGCAGTTCGCCACGCAGCGCGCGGTCTACCTGATCCTGGTGCTCCCCTTTCTACTCGTTCCTTTTGTGATGCTGATGGTGGAGCAGCAATCAAGAGGTGCGGCATCGGCTACGGAATTCGACGTGATGACCCCGGAAGAGATGTATCCTCCCTGGATCGATGAAAAAAGCGGGGCACTGAACCGGGGCGTCGAGTTCACGGTCCCCGAGGTCGAGAACATGCCCGACTTCCACGGCAATCCCTTCGAGGCCAGGCTCGTCATATTCGCCGGGGGGAACTACTTCTTCGCCATGAACCGCCTGGTGCAGGCCTTCCAGGAGCAGTATCCGGCGTTGAAGGGAAAGGTCTTCTACGAGACGCTCCCTCCCGGCATCATCGAGCGGCAGCTCAAGCAGGGCAATGCGATCACGGTGGGCAACCTGACCCTCGCCGTGCAGCCCGACGTGGTGCAGGCAGGACCGCAGCGGCTCAGGGATCTGGTGAAAGCGGGGATACTCAGGGAGCCGGTGGCGCCCTTTATCAGGAACACGCTCGCGATCATGGTGCCGAAGGAGAACCGCAAGGGCATCGCCTCGCTCAAGGACCTCGCCCGTCCCGGCGTGCGGGTGGCCCTTCCGAACCCCGAGACCGAAGGCGTGGCGCGCACGATCATGGATGCCCTCCGCGCGGCAGGCGGGGATGACCTCGTGCATGAGGTCTACGAAGAGAAGGTGAAGCGCGGGGAAGCGATCATCACCGACATCCACCACCGCCAGACACCGCTCTGGATCATGCAGGGCAAGGTGGACGCAGGGCCGGTCTGGATCAGCGAGGCCATTTTCCAGGAGTCGATCGGCATGCCGATAACGCATACCGCTATCGAGGAAGAGTACAACCAGGAGGGGCTCCAGGCCGCTGCTGTCGCGCGCGATGCACGCAATCCCGGTGCCGCCCGCGCCTGGATAGACTTCCTCCGGTCGCCGGAGGCCGCGAGGATACTCGCGCTCTACGGCATGGAGCAGGTGACGGCAGAGGAACGCGCTGCCGGGAAATAGGCGCTCCGGGCTGAAAATGAAAGGGAGAGGGCTGAAGCCCTCTCCCTTTCAGGTAATTACCCGCGAAGATTCTCTGCGGTTATTTCTTCTTCACTACGCGCTTCTTTGCTGTGGCCTTCTTGGCGCCACAGGTCTTCTTCTTACTTCCGGTCTTGCACGCCATACGCTTCCTCCTTGTCTCGGAATACCGTAGCACTCCTCAGCAGTGCTATCGTACGACCAGCAGCACTTTATCTATCGGGGGAAACGTACGGAAGTTTAACGGTTTTCATGCTGCGCTGCCGTGGCAGGCGCAAAAAAGGGGCCCCGGATGCCGCATTCCCGGGGCCTGAAGGCTTCAGCTATTTTGCGAAGGCGTCGGATATCGGCTGAAGGGACGCGGCGAGCCCCAGCAGATCGAGGACGATCGTCACCCTGAATATCTTCCAGAAGTCCTTTTGCTTGTACTGCCACCGGAAGTGGAGAACAGCCCAGGAGATAGCCCAGAGCGCGAGCGAGAGGAGCGCCTTTCCGCCCAGGAGACTGGTGCGGTCGTACAGCGTCATCATCTGCTTCAGCGGCGCAACGGCAGCGACTACTATGCTGGAGATGCCGAGCGCTGCGCTCCCGATCCCCGACGCCAGCAGCGCCGCTGCCAGAACCCCGTCCGTATCAACTGCCTTGGGCTGTTTCACGATCCCCTAAGTGCAAGTGCGATACCAGCTTCTGAAATGTGTAAAAGCAGGTACTTAGCACGGGACGTGAAGGGAAAAGCCTACATTCCTCCGGCTGCGCCTGTAGGGGAAAGCCTACTTAGAACCGCTCGTCATTGTGCTATACTTTCTGTTTGTATGTGTTTCAGCGGAGCGGAAGACAGCAGCCTCTGCCCATCTTCAAAGAAAGGACCTGAACAATAATGAGCACCGAACCGAACAAAGTGATCTACTCCATGGTAGGGGTGAGCAAGTATTACGACAAGAAGCCGGTCTTGAAAGATATCTACCTCTCCTACTTCTACGGCGCCAAGATCGGGGTCATCGGCCTGAACGGGTCGGGGAAGAGCTCCCTGCTCCGCATCCTGGCGGGAAGAGACAAGGAGTTCAACGGCGAGATCGCGCTCTCTCCCGGTTATACCGTGGGGCTCCTCGAACAGGAGCCGCAGCTGGATGAGAGCAAGACCGTCAGGCAGATCGTAGAGGAAGGGGTCCGGGAGATCGTCGACACCCTCAACGAATATAATGCTATCAACGAGAAGTTCGCCGAGCCGATGTCGGACGACGAGATGAGCAAGCTCATAGAGCGGCAGGGCAAGGTGCAGGAAAAGCTCGATGCCCTCGACGCATGGGACCTCGATTCGAAGCTCGAGATGGCGATGGATGCCCTCCGCTGCCCGCCGGGAGATGCGCCGGTCAACGTGCTCTCCGGTGGAGAGCGGCGCCGGGTGGCGCTCTGCAGGCTCCTTCTTCAGAAGCCTGACATCCTGCTCCTCGATGAGCCGACGAACCACCTCGATGCCGAGACCGTTGCCTGGCTCGAGCACCATCTCCAGAGCTACCCCGGCACGATCATCGCCGTAACGCACGACCGCTACTTCCTCGACAATGTGGCCGGATGGATCCTCGAGCTCGACCGCGGACAGGGCATCCCGTGGAAAGGGAACTACTCGTCGTGGCTCGAGCAGAAGAGGACCCGCCTGCAGCAGGAAGAGAAGGCCGAAAGCGAGCGGCAGAAGACCCTCCAGCGCGAGCTCGAATGGATCAGGATGTCGCCCAAAGGCCGGCATGCGAAGTCGAAGGCGCGCATCAGCTCCTACGAGGCGATGCTCAATCAGGATATCGAGAAGCAGGCGAAGGAGCTCGAGATATACATTCCGCCCGGACCGCGCCTGGGCAACGTCGTTGTCGAAGCCGAGGGCGTGGCGAAATCGTATGGAGACAATATCCTGATGGAGGGGATGACCTTTTCCCTGCCCCCCGGCGGCATCGTCGGCGTCATAGGACCGAACGGAGCAGGGAAGACGACGCTCTTCAGGATGATCACCGGCCAGGAGAAGCCCGACGCAGGGACCTTCAGACTGGGAGATACAGTCACGTTGGGCTATGTGGACCAGAGCCGCAGCACCCTCGACCCGGACAAAACGATATGGGAGGTGATCTCCGGCGGGGAGGATATGATCCAGCTCGGCAAGAAGGAGGTCAACTCCCGTGCCTACGTGGCGCGCTTCAACTTCTCCGGCAGCGACCAGCAGAAGAAGGTTTCGATGCTCTCGGGCGGCGAGCGGAACCGCGTGCACCTGGCCCGCATGCTGCGGGAAGGGGCCAATGTCATCCTGCTCGACGAGCCGACGAACGACCTCGACGTGAACACCATGCGCGCCCTCGAAGAGGCGCTCGAGAACTTCGCCGGCTGCGCCGTGGTCATCAGCCACGACCGGTGGTTCCTCGACCGCATCGCCACGCACATCCTCGCCTTCGAAGGCGACAGCAAGGTGGTCTGGTTCGACGGGAACTACACCGAGTACGAGGAGGACCGCAAGGCCCGGCTCGGCGCCGCCGCCGACCAGCCCCACCGCATAAAGTACCGGCATCTGACGAGAGGGTAAAAGAAACAAGAGCACTGGAGAGGGGGCGGGGAATGGTATGCGAGCGGTAATGAGTCGAGCGTACTATACCCCGCCCCCTCTCCCCGTTCATTGTGTCCGCGGCTCTAAATAAATTTGAATAATAGGCCTATTAAAATGTACAATATTCTTTGTAACAAGAGACATTTCGATGGGCTGTATTCCCTGATCGTCCATGCCGGCGCGCTCGCCGTACGATCTGCGCTTCTCCTGCTCCCCTTTGTCCGGGACGGTCGGCGCCCCATCGACGGTATTAACGCTTACTTTTTCCGTGCTCACGCGGAGAAATAACCATCGAGGGAGATATGCCTGCAGTGAACGGCTCACCCAGAAACCAGCCCGAGTCCGAGCCCGGCGCGCTCATGAAGTTCACCATCCGCCGGGTGCGTGAATCGGACGGCATGAAGATCATCGGTATCTTCAACCACTACGTAGAGCACAGCTTCTCCGCCTACCCCGTAGAATCGACCACCCTCCGCTTCTTCGACAGGCTCAGGAACATGACCTGCGGACAGGCCTTTTACGTAATCGAAGGGGATACCGCCGAAGTCGTCGGCTTCGGCCTGCTGAAAGAGCATCACCATGCGTCGGCCTTCTCCAAGACCGCCGAGATGGCGTACTTCATTGCCCCCGCCTATCTGCACCGGGGGCTCGGGACCATGCTCATGGACGCCCTCATAGAGGAAGCGCGGAAGATGGGGATCACGACCCTGCTCGCGAGCTTCTCTTCCCAGGACGAGGGTATCATCGCCTTCCATCGGCGGCGGGGTTTCGCCGAGTGCGGCCGGTTCGAGAGGATCGGCAGGAAGTTCGGGAAAGAGTTCGACGTCGTCTGGATGCAGAAGTTCATCTGAGGCGCTGCATACGCAACGCTCCCTGCCGCCTCTTGTGCGGTATCCACTATTTCCAGGTCATGCTCTCGTTCACCTTCAGCGCCTGCATCTTCGCCTTCACCTTCTCTCGTTTCATCTCCTGCCCGAACTGCTCGGGCGTGCCCGTGAGGAGCGGGAACGTGCCGTAATGCATGGGAATGACGACTGCCGGACCCACGAGCCTCACGGCATGAGCGGCCCGCTTCGGCCCCATGGTGAAGCGGTCGCCGATGCAGGCGAGCATGATATCGACCGTGGCGAACTTCCCGACAAGCGCCATGTCCGAGAAGAGGTCGGTATCCCCTGTGTGATAGATGACCGGTCCGTTCTTGATGGCGATGATGAAGCCGCCCGGATTGCCGGCATACACGCTCTTTTTCGCGAGCGCGCTGTCTTCGACCGCTTCGAGGCCCGAGCCGTGGAGGGCGGGCACGAAGGTAACCTTCACCTCGCCGTCGAGGAGCGCAATCTCGCCCCCGAAGTGTCCCCCGGTCTCCACTCCCCACTGCTGGCTGGGAAAGCCGCCGAACTGCACCATGGCGCGGCCCAGGTCGAAGGTGGCGACGAGCTTCGCCCCGGTCTTCTTCGCGATCTCGACGCTGTTGCCCACATGGTCGCCGTGCCCATGAGTGAGCAGGATGAGATCGGTCCTGTCCATAGCGGCTACAAGGTCACTCCCCTTTTTATTCACCGGGTTGTCGATCCAGGGATCGACGAGCAGCACCTTGCCCGTGGGCGTGGTGATCCTGAAGGCGGCATGGCCGAGCCAGGTGATCTCGGTCTTTCCTTCGGCTGACGCGATCAGCGGCATGGTGAACAGGCAGGCAGTCGAGGAGATGACCATGATGAACATCGCTCCGAGTCTCATATGAATCCTCCTTCCAGGGTATGATGGCTGTCTCTCGATTATAGAACATTTTCCCGCCGCGGGCTAAGACACCGCACACAGCGGCAGGGCAGCAGCAGAAACACTGTGCCTTTAGAGCCTAAAACGCCCAGCCCACCCCGAAGACGAGCCGGTAATCGAGCTCGTTCTGCTCGCCGTTAAGGTCCTGGAGCACCGGGATGCCGAGCGAGACATACGTCGAGAAGTGCCGGTCGAACGTGAGCCGGGCGCCCGGAGAGAGCAGGAGGGTATTCCCGCCGCTGTTTTCATCCTTGCGACCTGCCACCTCCTCTTTTTGCAGCCAGACACCGTTCCCCTCGATGATGAGATCGAGCTCAACCGGCCGTGCCAGTGCCCGGTACGAGAGGGCGAGATTGTACGAGAAGGTGTCGCCCAGGTCGGTCTCCTGCGCGCCTTCGGTCACGAGTGTATAGAGCAGGCTGGTATCGAGGGTGAAGCTGCCAAGCCTCTTCGTTGCCGCGATGCCGATCGAAGGGTCCCACGACCCTGAGCCGGGCTGGAATTCCGTTTCGAAGGGTTCGCCGTGGTCATCCTTGTCCGTCGTCCTGCCGGTGGGGAGCTTGAGCCCGACGAGGAGCGTAGCCTCCAGGTCCTTTGCCGCGCTGCGGTAGAAACGGTGGTGGAGGTAGAGCGCGAGGTCGCCGAAGCCGTGCGCGTCGCCGTGGCGATGCGCCTCGTCAGGGGGCTCGCTCTCCTCTATGTTTTCCCGGCGGATATAGGGAATACGCGCGTGAATGGTCGTGGCGTCCGTTATGCCGTAGCCGATGCCGATGATATACCGCATAACGGATTCCATGTTATGGACTTCGGTGTCCTGCTCCGCGAAGCGGATGAGCTCGGCTTCGGAAAAGGTATCGAACCGGAGGTACTCCGCCTGGGCCTCGATGCTGAACTGATGCTTCTCGAGCACCGCAGCGGAAACGGTAGTGATCGGCCCCGCATGCCCTGTTCCCGGAGTGACCGCAATATGCGTCGCCCGGGCGCTGCCGGCAGAAAGCATGAGAAGAAGAACGGCCAGAACAACTCTCCTGCGCATCATGATCGCCTCCTCGTGACATCTCTTTCGGTCCATGCTATCACAAAGGAGACGGAAAGGTAACCCGGCACCGCAAAATCCGGGAGCGGATCTGAGGTACAATAGTCTCATCTCTCGTGAAAGGAAAAGCTATGAATACCGTCTTCCTCTTCATCGCGATGTTCTTTGCCGGCGTGACTGTCGCCGTACAGCCGTCGATCAATGCCCGCCTCGCCCAGAAGGTAGGGGTCGTGGAGAGCTCCTTCTTCTCGTTTCTCGTGGGGACCCTGGCGATGCTCGTTGTCGTGCTCGTCAGCGGCCGCGGCTCGCTCAAGGCAGTTACCGGGGCATCATGGTGGGAGTTGACCGGGGGGCTCCTGGGCGCCTTCTTCGTCTCGATGACCATCGTCGCGGTCCCCAGGATAGGGACGGCATCGACAATGGCGGCGGTAATCACCGCTCAGCTAATCACCGGCCTCGCTCTCGACAGGTCGGGGCTCTTCGGCCTGAGGATCATTCCTCTCGATGCGCCGCGCATCCTCGGCGCCGCACTCCTCCTGACCGGCGCCTTCCTCATCTTCAAGAGATAGCGCGCTCTCCAAAATGAATCCGGCTGCGCGAGCAGCCGGATGAACGTTGCGATATCGTATGGAGAAGGAGGACAGGACCGGGTTCACGCAACCCAGCAGCTCCACCTATCAGGTCCTGCGGGATGCAGCTGTCGGCGCGGCCTCGGGATGCCGGATGAGCTTGAGCGAGTGTGCCAGGATATACAGCGCCCCGACCCCCACCAGCGTATAGATGATCCTGGAGAAGGCCGACATATCGCCGAATATGGCTGCCACAAGGTCGAACCCGAAGAGCCCGATGAGGCCCCAGTTGATCCCGCCGATGATCACGAGGATCAGCGAAATCCAGTCAAAGGTATTGAGCTTTCTTACACCGTTACTTTCGTACACTTCAGCCATAGTATCCTCCCCTTTTTTGTCCGCCAGGGCAATCGCCGCTCCCGCAGGAGGCGGGAGGGATCCCCTGTTTTATGTGTCCTGTCCTCCCTCTATAGATGCGAGGGCGTCATCTCCTCTGCCCGAGCTCTGCCGGGACTGTCCAGAGGGACCCTTCCCTCCGGGGGAGCTGCTGAATCTCCTCTTCCTAAAAGTCTACCGCAGTCGTATAAAAATTCAACATGGGCGCACAAGGGATCGAAAGGAATGAATTTTCCAGGGAGCTTTTCTGGTTGGAAGCCCCCCGGCGGTCCACGCGGTCAGCGGAGCATCAGGAAGTCGGTATCTTTTTCAGTTACCCCGCCCTGCTCCGCTGTTCCGGGCACCTCAGGGAGGACCACCGAGACGACATTCCCGCTGCCCTGCCTCCTGATCTGCTCGGGAATCGCCCGCTTCCAGGCATGCACCGTCCCGGCGAGGACTACCATCGTACGGTCGGGATTGTTCTGCAGGAACTCGAGCGCGTTCAGCGCCATCGCATTGTCCCATATCATCTGGGCCTCGCAGAAATTTACGAACTCTTTCCCGTGCGCGTGTGCCGAATGCATACTCCTGATGAACTCCATGTAGGCCTCATCGATAGTGCAGCTGATACCGGAAGGCAGCTGCCGGCGCTCCTCTTCCGTCAGGGAGTCGAACCCCTCTTTCGCCACCTTCGTCGTGATCGAGCGCGGTACATTGAGGCCGACGAGCGGGATGTCGTGCTCGCGTGCATAGAGCAAGATATCGCTATAGAGAGGCCATGGCAGGTTCCAGTTCTCGTAATAGATGGGGAGGAACTGCTCCAGGCTCAGCTTCCCTTCTATCCATTTGTTGAGGGCACCCTGGCTGCCGGCGGTGAACATCTCGAGCCCGATCGCGAGGGGAACACCCTTTTCATGCAGCGTCCTGATCACCTTGAGCTGGAGCTCGTGATGCCGGGGATCGGTATGGCTCTCGCCGACGACGATGATGTCGGCATCCTGCTTGTCCCGCATCATCTGGTCAAAGGTGATGACCCGCTTGTCCTGCATCCGGAGCACCCTCTCATAGGAGAATACATTGATCGCAAAAATGAGCATGCCGGCTAGTGCGGCCGTAAGTATCAGGATGAAAAACCTGCGCTTTGGATTCATGCTGCGCCTCCTCTCGAAAGAGCCTGCTGCTGCGCGGGGCTCTTCCTGCATTCTATACGATACGCGGCTCCCGGGGAAGGGAGTGGCTGGCGGGTGTCTGCGCTGCTGGCGGTCATCGTATACCACAATACTAGCAACAGGGCGGTACAGGGTCAAGAAGGACGAGGGAATGCTTCTGGCAGAGGGCCGGCATTGACAGGAGCTCTTTTTTGACTTAGGCTCAGAAGATAAAGAGGAGTATACTTTAACGGAAAGGAGGGCAGGACATGGATCAGAAAGAGCTCAAGAGACTTCTGGCAGGATTGGGCCTGGCAGGGCTGATCGCCGGCGCCGGTCTGGCAATCGGCCCCGGCAGCGCACGGGGCAGCAGCGGTTGAGGCCAGAGCGGCTGAAGCAGCTCATCCAGTGCCGGCGGCACTGAGAAAAAGGCAGCAGACCGGAAGAAAGCGGGACAGAGCGACGGCAGCACGGCAGGCCAGGCAGCCCCTGCGGAAAAGCCCGCTGACGAGCCGGGAAAAGAAGAACAGAAGGCCGATGACCAGAAAAAAGCGGGACAGAGCGGCTGCAGCGGCAGCAAGCAGTAGGGTGCAGGAAGCGGGAGGGGACCATGTCCTCTCCCGTAACCGCAGGAGAGCGCTGATCGGCGCCCCGGGCCTCCCTGCGTATCGTTCTGATCTCGCCCGTATCGAGCAGACCCTTTCGAGGCTGAGGACAGCCGATCTCCCGAAGGAGGTCACCTGCCGCATGGTCAACCCGACCGTCTCGGTCATCAGGTGCTCCTGGAAGAACCTGCTGCCGCTCCTGGAACGGAATGCAAACGGTGAAGAGCGGGCGCCCGAAGAGGGCGAAGAGATTCTGCTGCTCTGGAAGATGCCCGGCGCAGGCGATGTCCGGTACAAAGTCGCCTCATCCGAAGATCTCCTTGCGCTCAAGATGGTCTTCGAGGACCGGGCTGCATCGGCGGTCGCTGCCGAGGCAGCCCTGCCGGTCGGCGCGGTCGATGCAGCCCTGGACCGTGCGGCAGAACAGGGTATCCTGCTCGCCCCTCCCTCCCTGCTCAGGCGGGACCCTGCGCTCTTCCACAGAGGGCAGCGGGACGACCGCTTTCTCAGCACCTCGGTCTTTACCCTTCAATGGCACATCACCCAGGCCTGCGATCTTCACTGCAAGCACTGCTATGACCGCAGCGCGCGGAGCACGGTTCCCCTGGAGCAGGCCTTCGGCGTGCTCGACGATCTGCGGAGCTTCTGCCGCAGCAGGGGCGTGAGCGGACAGGTCTCGTTTACCGGGGGAAACCCGCTCCTCCATCCCCATTTTACCGAGCTGTACCGTGCCGCAGTCGAGCGGGGCCTCACCGTCGCCATTCTCGGGAATCCCTCCACCCGCAAAGCGCTCGAAGAGCTCGCCGCCATACAGCGCCCCGCTTTTTTCCAGGTGAGCCTCGAAGGGCTCCTCGAGCACAACGACGCAATCCGCGGTCCGGGACACTTCGACCGCGTCATCGATTTTCTCCGCCTGCTCCGGGAGCTCGATATCTACTCCATGGTGATGCTCACCCTGACGAGGAACAACATGGAGCAGGTGCTGCCGCTCGCCGACCTCCTCCGCGGCATAACCGACACCTTCACCTTCAACCGCCTCTCCGCAGTAGGCGAAGGGGCGCGCCTGCAGCCGGTTCCGGTCGAGATCTACCCCGCCTTTCTCGAGCGCTACGCCGAGGCAGCCGAGGAGAACCCCATCATGGGGCTCAAGGACAGCCTCATCAATATCCTGCACCAGCGCAAGGGGCTCGAGCTCTTCGGCGGCTGTGCGGGCTTCGGCTGCGGGGCTGCCTTCAATTTCGCTGCGCTCCTGCCGGACGGCGAGGTGCACGCCTGCAGAAAGTTCCCCTCCCCTATCGGCACGATCAACACCCGGGGCCTTGCCGAAATCTACGACTCAGCCGAGGCCCGGCGATACCGGGAGGGATGCAGCGCCTGCGCTCCCTGCCCCCTCCGGCCGGTCTGCGGCGGCTGCCTCGCCGTTGCTCACAGTGCGGGAAAGAATATATTCAAAGAGCGTGACCCGTATTGTTTTGTCGAACCCTAAGAGCAGGCTTACGGCTTCAGCACCGCTATCGTCGCTCCCCAGCTGCCGGCGTCCCCTCCGGCGAGCCTGAAGGAGCGCACCTCGGGCATACGCCTGAGCAGAGAATGCACGGTCTCGCGGAGCGTGCCGCTGCCTTTGCCGTGAATAATGCGGATTTCGAGTATGCCCCGTTCCCGGCAGGCCTCTATGTAGGCCGGGAGCAGGGTCTTCAGATCTTTCGGGCTGAAGGTGTGGAGATCGAGCACGCCGTCGATGGGAAGATCGAGAGGCGGCTGATCTTCCGGATGGAGATCAGGCGGAGGGAGATCGGGGTCATGCGCCACGGTTATGCGAGCCCGATATGGAACATGGACTCAAGGTCGTGGCGGGAGTAGACGCGGTAGGCCATGAGGGTCTGGGACTTCACGATACCCTCCACCTTGAGCAGGTGGTTGGTCACGAGCTCGGCGAGTTCTTCATTCTCGGCAACGCGGATAACGGCGACGAGATCGTAGATGCCCGCCACCGAGTAGACTTCCGTAACTCCCTTCATATCCGCGAGCTGCTCGGCAACCTGATTAATCTTGTCCCGCTCCACGTTCAGGAGCGCAAGCGCCGTGATCATAGGAACCCTCCTTCATGCCGGATTAATACAGATGGAATGCAGCCTAGAGCAATTATGGCATCGGCCCCCATGGATTGCAATAAGCGCGGCGTGAACGCAGGGGAAACGAGCGAGAGAGGAAGAGGGCGGAAGGGGGAGCCGAAGACCAAAAAAGGCAATGCAGGTGACCCTGCGACTGCCTTTTTTGGTCTACGCTATCGGCGCAGTAACTAGCTCAGGTGCTTGTTGACCAGCTTGGTCATCTCGAACATCGAGACCTGGCCCTTGCCGCCGAATACCGCCTTGAGGTTCTCATCGGCATTGATGTTCCTCTTGTTCACCTTGTCCTGCAGGCCGTTCTTCCTGATGTACTCCCACAGCTTCTTGGTCACTTCCGTTCTCGGGATCGGCTTGCTGCCGACAACCCTGGCGAGGACGGGGCTGATGTTGACCGGCTTCATGAATTCAGGATTCGGTTTCCTCTTGGTCTTCACCTTTTTTGCAGCCGGCTTCTTGGCGGGTTTCTTTGCTGCTTTCTTTACAGCGGGTTTCTTTGCTGCCTTCTTCGCGGCGGGTTTCTTTGCTGCTTTCTTGGCGGGCTTCTTTGCGGCTTTCTTTGCAGCGGGTTTCTTTGCTGCCTTCTTCGCAGGCTTCTTTGCTGCTTTCTTTGTTGCCATTCTTACCTCCTCGGTTTTTAAAAAATATCGAAGCAATGAGGCCAACCGTTAATCACGAACATACTACCAATATCTGCGACCAGCGTCAAGAGAAAAATTGAAAGGATTACAGAGGGGAACGCGCCCCCGACAGAGGCGGCCTGCGCAGGGAGGGCGAAGTGCTATAATGAGGATAGATATTCATCGTTTCCGGGAGGAGCATATGAGAAGCATCAGGCAGTTCGTCACCATGGCGGTTCTCCTTGTTTTCGTCGTTTCCTGCGGCACTGCCTATAAGGCGCAGCCGCTCCCCTTCAAGCCGCCTGCAGCCTACCCGAATGCCCAGGAGGTTGCCGGCACGCTGGTCGGCGCAAAGGCGTATGCGGACCGCGCCGAAGCGCAGGAGGCCTTCGGGTTCGATGTGCTCGGTGCGGGAATGCTGCCGGTGCAGGTGGTGTTCGACAACCAGGGGAGCCACCCGCTGGTCGTGAATTCCGAGCAGACCTTTCTCGAGGACAGGGAGGGGAACCTCTGGCCGATCCTTTCGAGCGAGCTCGCGCATGAGCGCGCGACGAAGTACGCCACGACCAAAGAGGTCTTCAAGAAGGGCGCCTACAAGGGGTTCCTCGGCGCCACCGCCGGCGCGCTCATCGGGGCGGCGATCGGCATTGTCGGCGGGGGCAATGTAGGAGAGGCGGCCGGGAAGGGCGCGGCGATCGGCGCTGCAGGCGGCGGCGTTATCGGCGGCGCGCAGGCGTATGAACGCGACGCCCGCGAGGCGCGCCGGAATATCATGGAAGACCTCAGGCAGAAGTCGCTCCAGAACAAGACGGTCGATCCCAAGAATCTCGCTTACGGCATCATCTTCTTCCCGGGAGAGGCGCCGTCGGCACGGCAGCTCAGGCTCCAGCTCGTCGAAAAGGATACCGGGAGGTCCCATGTCCTTCTCCTGGATTTGCGGTGATCCCGGTTACCGATACGTTGGCCCTCGACGACCGCGATATAGAGCTCCGCTTCATCCGCTCCTCGGGGCCGGGCGGGCAGCATGTCAATAAGGCGGCTACGGCGGTGCAGCTCCGCTTCGATGCAGCGCACAGCGCCTCCCTTTCCGAAGAGGTGCGCCAGCGCCTGATGAGGCTGGCGGGGAAGCGTTTGACGGGAGAGGGGGTGCTGGTGATCGAGGCGAGCCGGTACCGCACGCAGGAACAGAACCGGCAGGACGCCCTGGCCCGTCTCGTCATGCTCCTGCGCAAGGCGATGACGCCGCCGAAGCAGCGCAGGAAGACCGCGCCGTCCAGGGCGTCGCGGGAGCAGCGGCTCGTAGAGAAACGCCGTCGCAGCGCAGTCAAAGGGCTGCGCGGGGCGCCCCGGGCTGACGAGCAGTGAGCCCGATGCAGCCGCGAACGAGAGGATATTCATGAGTGACCGCTTCGATGGCAATCTGCCGGTGAAGGTCTACAAGAGGGTATCGCCGGAGCCCGGCGCACCGCTGCTCACCGATGAGCTCATGGCGAAGTACTGCGTCTATCTCCCGGACTCCCCCGGCTCCCTTGCAGGCTTCGCCTCGGCCATTGCCGGAACAGGGAGCAACATATCGTTTTTCCACTACGACCGCTCGATCGACAGCAACCGCGTTGCCGTGGAGGTGCAGCTCGACCACGCAAAGCTCGCTGCGCTCCTCCGCTCCCTGAGCCGCCACCGGTACGTGTTCGAGAGGGCCGGGATGGCCCAGGACGAGGTCCAGATCACCGCTGTCGAGAGCGTGCTCGAGATCAAGGTCCGGCTCGTCAACACCCCCGGCGCCCTTGCCGCGTTTGCGAATCTCCTGAAAGAGCACAACGCCAACGTCATCTACATGCTCTACGACGAGGACATCGAGCCCGAGGCAGCGGATATCGCCCTGGCGACGAGGAGCCCCGAAGAGATCGAGGAGTTGCTCAATGCGATCAACCGGAAGGGGTACTACTACCGCGTCATCTATCGCGGGGCCGATGCGCAGGAGGCCTCGCATATCATCGGCCTGAAGATGGCCGAGAAGTTCTTTCTCCGGCTCAAGAGGGTGCTCGGCAGCAGCGACCTGGAGGAGATCAAGTCCCTGGTCGCCTCCTCGAAAGACCTGCATTCGGACCTTGTGCACTTTTATGCCGAGGCGGGAAACGATCTCGAGGCCGGCGATGTCTTCGAGAAGGTGCTCGCCCTCGCCTCGCGCTCGCGGAGCCGCGTCGGCGACCGCTTTGCCGCGGTCGAGATGCCGCCGCTCGCCTTCGAGGGGGGCGTCACGCTCTACGGGTTCAGAGTGCCGACGAGCGAAAACTTCTATCTCTTCCGCCATGCCGATGGGGAGCATGACGAGCTGACCATGATCGACGCCGCCCACGGCGTCTACTTCGAGGATATCAAGCGGCTGCTCCGCAGCCGGTCGCTCGACCCGGCAGCGGTGCGGCGCATCCTCGTCACCCATCCCGATACGGACCATATCGGCACCGCCGGCTATTTCGAGCGGGAGTTCGGCGCCGAGGTATTCGTGCATCCCGGCAGCATCGATGTCATACAGCATATGAACAGGGCGTACGGCACGTCGGGCAGACTCGCCAACCTGAACAAGTACTACACCCGCCTTTCGAACGCCTTCACCGCATGCAGGTTTCCGGAGCATCCCCGCTACTTCGAAACGGACCCGCTCGGCCGGATCGGCAGCTTCGACGTGATCGCCCGCATCGGGATCGGCCCGCTGACGTTCGAGGTCCTCGAAAGCCACGGCGGCCATGCCCCCGGCCAGGTCTTCTATCTCAACAGGGCGTACGGCCTTCTCTTCACCTCCGATTTTCTCATCAATGTCCCGAGCCTTTCCCCTGACGAGCGGGAGCATCTGAGCCTCTACCGCTACCTGCTCACCAATCCCAACAGCAATACGCAGGTGTACAAAGAGGAGCTCGCCGCGCTGAAAGAGATTATCGCCTCCCTCGACGCGGAGCTGAAACAGTCGGGAAGGCCGGTCCTCATCTTCCCCGGCCACGGCGACTACTATCGCGCCGAGGAGCTGGCAAAATAGCATTGTCTTTCTCTTTATTCTCGGATAGAATTCAAGCAGGAAAACTTTTCCCCTCGAGGAGGCGATATGAAATTACCCGAATACATAACCGCGGATGAGGTGAGGCGCGTCTGCAGGGAGCTCAATCTCGAGGACTGGACCGCCCTGCAGGAGCCCGCAGTCTCCGCGGAAGAGGCCCGCACTATCCTTGCCGAGGTCAATACCGACGGCATGGACATCCCGCTCGAAGATTTCCGGCGGGGCCTCGAGGTCGAGCTCGAGCACGGCACCATGTTCAAGGATGCGAACGTGACCAACAACCACCCGGTGCTGACCGGCAAGATCGTGCTCGCCCATCTCAAGGAGAGCATGGATTACTACAAGCGCCTCGAAGTGGCCGAGCTGGAAGGGGATCTTCTCAAGGCGACGATCGCGCGCGATCCTGAAAAAGTCGCCCGCTACCACCGGCGGCTCGCTGCCGCCCGCAGGGAGCTCAGCGAGGCCGAGGCCGAACAGCTCCGCTAGCCAGGCGCCAGAGATGGTGGTATACGGGAAGGGTCGTCAGCCGCACATCCTCGAGCGGCGCCCCTCGCTCCGTGGGCCTCCGCCTCTAAGTAGAGCACCTGCTGCGCCGTATCATTAGGGTCCACACCGCCTCCTTTGTCTCTTGCTCCTGCCCTCTCCCTAAATTATACGACTTCCGGTCGCTGCGTACTTTTGCATCCGCCTTTACCCTGATATAATTATCACAAGGTCTCCGCATCTCCCGAGGACAATGCATCCTGAACACGTAACCTTTAGCTGAAGGAGGACACTGTATGCGCTACCTGTTGCTTATCGCAGTCTCGGTCATCGCCCTCGCCGCCCCTGCGCCTGCTCCTGCCGAAGGGGCCCCGCAGACAGCCAGGGCGACCTTCATCAACACCAAAGGCGAGGAGGCAGGGACAGCTCTGCTCACCGACACCCCTCACGGTCTCCTTATAAAGGCTGAGTTTACGAAGCTGCCAGCCGGTCCGCACGGATTCCACCTGCATGCAGTGGGCAAGTGCGAGCCCCCCTTCAAGACAGCCGGCGGCCACTACAACCCGACCAACAAGAAGCATGGATTCCTGAATCCCCAGGGAATACACGCCGGCGATCTTCCGAATATACATGTCGGAGCCGACGGAAAGCTCACGGTCGAAGCCTTCGCCCCCCAGGTGACCCTCGCCGGGCTCCTCGACCAGGACGGTTCCGCGCTCCTCGTCCATGATAAGGCGGACGATTACAAAACCGACCCTGCCGGCGACTCGAGCGACCGCATCGCCTGCGGCGTCATCAGCCGCTGACCGCTGCTTCACCGGCACGCCTCTTTTGGAGCGGCCGCATCATAGAGCGGAGGGGAAGGGAGCAGGGGCGTGTGATATAATGCCTCTATGGAACAGCTCCTTGCGCGGCTCCCCTGGGGCCTTCTCATTATCCTCTGCCTGACGCTCGGGCTCGCGCCCTTCGCTCCGCCGCATATTGTGGAGAAGCTTTCGATGCTCTTCAAAGGCCGCCTGGTGCGTCCCCTGGACTGGTTCGATCTGTTCTTCCATGCCACCCCCTGGGTGTTGCTGGCACTTAAAGGCTTTTACTCACTGCGACATTAAGCATTCACGATACTGTGAAGGAGAGATATCCATGACGGTTGCGATCCAGAAGATCCCGGGCGGCTTCAGCCTCGACGGCCTCGAGCTGAAGAGCGGCAAATGCGGCTGCACCTCCATATCGACCTGCTGCTATTCCTGGTCGAAGATAAAGAAGAGAGACGACCGCACCTTCGAGTTCGTCGCAAAGACCACAACGCCCGAGACTTCCGACTTCTTCACCTGGGGATATACGGCGACCAGGGAAGGGGTTACGGTGACCGTGCTGGTGGAGGACGCCCGGGATAAAAAGATTTACTCGGGCTATCTCCCTCCGGCAGCAGGGGCCTGGGAGGCCCGGGGATGGACAATAGCGGAAAAGAACGGGGAGAGGGAGGACGGCGCGGTCTGGCGGTGCGCGAGCTGCCGCTGGCTCTACAAGGAGGACCGGGAAGGAGCTCCTTTCGCCTCCCTGCCCGACGACTGGAAATGTCCGGTCTGCAACGTGGGCAAAGAGGCTTTCGAGAGTATAGGATAAAGGCCTGCCGCAGCGCTACTATCGAAGGCCCCCGCTCTCCCTCTTGCTCCCTGCCCCCTCGAAAGGGCTCTCCTGGCCGGCCTTCTTCATTTGCACGTGCTCTGCGTGAATAGTTACTTGAAAAGAATACGGCCGCTCTTATACACTGCCTCTACGGCATGAAGCAACGGCGGCGTGCGCACCGCTCGAGAAGGAGGATTTGTATGAGAGTAACGGCGTTCGTTGTCGCCCTCGGCCTGGTTGTGATCTTCGGCATGGCCGGCCGGGCAGAGGCGCAGGTCGATGTCGGCATATCGATCGGCGAGGAGGGGCTTCGGGGGTTTCATCTCGCTGTCGGAGAGTATTATCATGTCCCGCAGAGGGAAGTCATCATCATCATCAAAGAAAAGAGGATACGGGACGAAGAGCTCCCGGTGGTGCTCTTCCTCGCGCAGAGGGCGCGGGTTCCGTACACCCGCATCGTCGAGCTGAGGCAGAGAGGGATGTCCTGGATCGATATCACCCTCCATTTCGGCCTCAGCCCGGAGATCTACTATGTGCCGGTGAAGGTGGTGTCAGGCCCGCCCTACGGGAAAGCCTACGGCTACTATAAAAAGAAGCCGAAGAAGGAGTGGAAGGCGATACGGCTCGATGACGACGATGTCGTCAACTTCGTGAACCTGAAATTCATCTCGGGGTATCACGGCTATTCGCCCGAACGGGTTATCGAACTCCGGTCCAGGGGAAGGGACTTTGTCGCTATTAACGACGAGGTGAAAAGGGAAAAAGGAAGAGGCAGAGACAGGAACAAAGAAAGAGATAAAGATAGAGAGCACGGCAAGCTGGAAAAAGAGCACGGGAAGAAGGAGAAGAACAAGGATAAAGGAAAAGGACACGGGAAATTCGAGTAGAAGGGGTAGTGCTCTCCTATGAGGAAAGACGAGGAAGTTATGCGCTTTTGAGCGGAATTATTCTTCGTTTGCTCCAGAGCAAAGGGTGTTAAACTCGATTCTCGTAAATGCACCCGCACTGGTGGTTCGCCCCAAAGGCTCCGCCTTTATGGGCTGCACCAGAGCCAGGAATTCCCCTCAAAACCGCATAACCTCCTCGTCTTTTAGACCACTAGAATTTTCGGTTAGGGTTTCGTGCGGTCAGAAATAGAAATGCGCGCCGAGGCCCATATACTTGATGGTGCGGTTGTAGAACTGTCCGTTCGGCGAGCTGCCGTTGAAGTACTCGAGCATTATCTGAAACCTCCGGCTGACGGTGGTAGGCCTTTCGAACTCCAGGCCGAGACGGACCGAGACATCGGTGTTCCAGTCGTTTTCCTCCCAGTTCTTGAAGTCTGCGGCGAAGAGCGGCCGCGTGGTCCGGCTGAGAAAGGTCCGGGGGCTCCGCAGCTCGACGCCGTACTGCACGGACCAGGGCTTCAGATCAGGGGGCTCCTTGCGGAAGATATACCCTCCTCCCGCGTAAAGGCGCAGGTCATCGCTGATGTCGTAGGACAGCTTCAGGTCCGTTCCCTCATAGCTGAGATTCACCCTGTTCAATCTGTTCCTGAGGAGGAACTCGTCGCCGAGGTGGGAGCTCTGGTGAAAGAGGCGGAGGAGGGCCGAAAAGTCCTTGTAGCGATAGCTCAGGGGTATCCCCACCCAGTAATCTGCATTGATGAGGTCCTTGGACTCGGCATCGAGGTCGAAGATCGCAAAGACCCCTGCCTGGATACCGATCTCCCAGAGCCCGCCAACAGGGGACTCGTCCCTGTAGAAGACGAGTGTCTCTCCGAAGCTCGTCGCTCCCACGTTATCGAGCTCGTCGTCATCGATATAGTAATGGTAGGCAGCGGAAAAGCGGGGCCAGCGCGGATCGGCGATGAGCGGCGCAAAGAGGCGCCCCCGGGGGAAGAGCTCGCCCATCTCCGCTGCTTCATCTCCGGGCTGGGCTTCCGCCTGCTGCGGTTCGGAGAGGCTGACCGCTGCGGGCGCCTGCGCGCCGGGCTCTATGATCTCGATCCTTACTACCCCCTGGATGCCCGAGAGCGCCTTGAGCACCTGGTCCCTTTTTACACTCCCCAGTTCGTCGCCCCTCACGGTCATGATGCCGTTGCTCACGGTGACACGAGGAGCTTTTAACGAGAACTCCCTCTCGAGAATAGCCGTTGCATAGCCGGCGGCAAAGCGGTCGTCTGCCGCAGCGAGCGGGGCAGGCGCGAGGCAGAATACCGCAGCGAGCCAGGCGCAGAGGAGCGCAAAGAGGCACGCCACCCTGCAGTGGTATTTTGGCGCGATATCTGACCGGGAAAGCAGGTACATTACTCAATTTATACGACAATAAAAGGGCTCCGTCAATGCCGTAGAGTACCCGCTGTCTCCCTCGCTGCCCAGGAGTTGATCGCGGCGAGCGTGGTATGCTTAAGTAATAATCATTTCTTGTCTGAGGAGAGAGATGTTATGAATGAGATGCGGGTCAACAGCTGGAACGAGCTCCAGGAGCAGCTCTATGAGGATTCGTGGAACCCCGATCTGGGGCGCTTCCGCTCCCGTTACGCCTTCCGCGGCCTCTCGGATGCAGGGTATCCGCTCGCAACCACGCTGATCAGGCTGGGAGGCCCTTATGCCGAGCTCGAACGCCATCTCCTCAGAAATTTCAGAAAGTACGCACACCGCAACGTGGTGCAGCACGACTCCATTTGGCACTGGCTCTCGGTGGCGCAGCACTACGGGCTGCCGTCGCGGCTCCTCGACTGGACCTACTCGCCGCTCATCGCCCTGCACTTCGCCACCGCCAATATCGACAAGTTCGCTGCCGACGGGGTTATCTGGGCGGTCAATTATGTCAAGGCTCACCAGCTGCTCCCGCAGAAGCTGCGGGCCCAGTTGGAGCTCGAAGGGGCCAACGTGTTTACCGTCGGCATGCTCGCTGAATCGCTCACCTCGCTCGAGGAGTTTTCGAACCTCTGCAAGAACGATTTCGTGCTCTTCTTCGAGCCGCCGTCGATGGACGACCGGATCGTCAACCAGTTCGCCCTCTTCTCGGTCATGTCCGATGCTCATGCGGTCCTCGACGAGTGGCTCAAAGAGTATCCCGACCTCTGGCGGAAGATCGTCATCCCCGCCCAGCTGAAGTGGGAGATCCGGGATAAGCTCGACCAGGCGAATATCACCGAGCGGGTCCTCTTCCCCGGCCTCGACGGCCTCAGCCGCTGGCTGAAACGGCAGTACAGCCCGAAGATGCAGTAAGGCGGTCATCAGCTTTCAGCTCTCGGCAGTCAGCACAGAGAAAAAGGAAGGGTGCTCTTTACGCTCAAGGCTGAGAGCTGATTGCTGAAAGCTGACGGCTGATAGCTGCCTTTTCGTGTATACTTTACCCATGAGCGGACTCGTCATCTGGATAACCGGCCTGCCGGGAAGCGGCAAGAGCACCGTTGCAGAAGGGATCAAGCGCCGCTTCCCTCACTTCGTTATCCTCCGCATGGACGAGCTCAGAAAAGTGGTCACGCCTACGCCTACGTATTCCGAGGCGGAGCGGGATACGGTCTATCGCTCTATCGTTTATATGGCGAAGACGCTTGCCGACCTCGGCCATAATGTCCTTATCGATGCCACGGGAAATATGAGGAAGTGGCGCGACCTCGCCCGGCAGATGATCCCGCGCTATGCGGAGATATACCTCAAGTGCCGTATCGAAGTCTGTACCGACCGGGAGAGAGCACGCGGTGATGCCCACAGCGCCCCGAGGGATATTTACCGGAAAGGGGAGGCGGGCTGGCCGGTGCCGGGCCTCCAGGCGCCCTATGAAGAGCCGCTCAGCCCGGAGGTGACCATCGAGACGGACAGACTCTCCTTCGAACAGGGCATCGCCCTCGCCGAATCGTTCATCGCAGAGCGCTTCTCTCCGAATGAATGAAGGGCAATGATCCTATTAAAAATTTAAATCAGCCCCGCTGTTTCCCGAATGCTATAATCAGAGTTCATACAACGTGCTGCCGGAGGGGGCAATGGAGAAGTTTTCACTCGTCAAGGAAGATACGGCGCTCCTGATCGTCGATATCCAGGAGAGGCTCGCAGGCGCGATGAAGGAGAAGATCAAGGAGGAGACGATAAAGAACAACCTCCACCTCGTCGAGCTCGCGAAGATGCTGAGCATCCCAGTCGCGGTCACCGAGCAGTACCCGAAGGGCCTCGGCCCGACCGTGAAAGAGATCCAGGAGGCGCTGCCCTCGTACCAGCCGGTCGAAAAGCTCACCTTCAGCTGCTGCGGCGAGCCGGATTTCCTCGCTGCCGTGAAAGCGCTCAACAAGAAAACGATTCTCCTTACCGGCATGGAGACCCACATCTGCGTGCTCCAGACCTGCATCGATCTTCTAAAGAGCGGCTATACGGTCCACCTGGTCCGCGACGGGGTCTGCTCGCGGGCCAAGGAGAACTGGATAACGGGAACGGAATTCATGCGCGATGCCGGCGCAGTAGTCACCTGCACCGAGACCGTGCTCTTCCAGCTGCTGAAGGTGGCGGGCACGGAAGAGTTCAAGGCGATTTCGAAGAGGATACGGTAGCTCATCTGCCTTTCGCCCTTGCGATCCTGCCCTTTTTCGCGGGCCGTCCGGCTGCGGCGGCGCCCGTACTGCCGACGGCCAGCATCGCGTCCCGCAACGTTTTGACCCGGTCGCGGAGCTCGGCTGCTTTCTCGAAATCGAGCTTCTTTGCAGCCTCTTTCATCTCCGCCTCGAGCTGCTTGATCGTCTCTTCGCTCACTTCGTACTCGACCTTTTCCTCGGCAACGGCAGGAACGGTATAGTAATCCGCCTCGTAGATCGAGCTCAGGATATCCTTGATCTGGCTCTTGATGCTCTCGGGCGTGATCTTCATGCGCTTGTTGTAGTCCTCCTGGAGCGTGCGCCGCCGCTCGGTCTCGCCGATCGCCTTCTGCATCGAGCGCGTCATGGTGTCGGCATAGAGGATGACCTGTCCGTTGATATTCCGCGCTGCCCTTCCCGCGGTCTGGATCAATGACCGCTCTGAGCGGAGAAAGCCCTCCTTGTCCGCATCGAAGATCGCCACGAGCGAGACCTCGGGAAGGTCGAGCCCCTCCCTGAGCAGGTTCACGCCGATCAGCACATCGAAGACCCCGAGCCGCAGGTCCCTCAGGATCTCGATCCTCTCGAGGGTGTCGATGTCGGAATGGAGATACCGCGCCTTGATCCCCAACTGCGTATAGTAATCGGTGAGGTCTTCGGCCATCTTCTTGGTCAGCGTCGTCACGAGTATGCGTTCTCCCCGTTCCGCCCGCGCGCGGATCTCGCCGAGGAGGTCGTCCACCTGCCCGCTGATGGGCCGCACCACCATGGGGGGGTCCATCAGCCCCGTAGGCCGTATCACCTGCTCCACGATCCTCCCCCCGGACTTCTCGATCTCGTAGGCTGCCGGGGTCGCCGAGACATAGATCACCTGCCCGGCGCGGCCTTCGAACTCCTCGAACCTGAGCGGCCGGTTGTCGAGCGCCGACGGCAGTCTGAAGCCGTACTCGACGAGGGTATTCTTCCGCGACCGGTCTCCTTCGTACATGCCCCCGATCTGCGGGACCGTTGCATGGGACTCGTCGATGATCATGAGATAGTCGCCGTTCGAAGGACCGCTTCGTATGTAATCGAGGAGCGTATGGGGCGGGTCTCCGGCACGGCGGCCGCTCAGGTGGCGCGAGTAGTTCTCGATGCCGTGGCAGTAGCCGAACTCCTTGAGCATCTCGAGGTCGAAGCGCGTCCGCTGCTCGATGCGCTGGGCAAACGCGATCTCTCCCCTGTTGCGGAACTCCCGCGTCCGGTTCTCGAGCTCTTTCTCGATGCCGGACAAGGCCTTTTTCAGTTTCGCTTCGGGGGTGATCCAGTGGCTGTTCGGATAGAGGGCCATGCGGTGTATTCTCCGCAGCTTCGCCCCGGTAAGCGGGTCGAACTCGTGCAGGGCGTCGATATCGTCGCCGAAGAATTCGATGCGGACCGCCATGTCTCGCGAGAAGGCGGGGTAGACCTCGATCACATCGCCCCTGACCCTGAAATTCCCCCTTTTGAACTCGATATCGGTACGGGCGTAGAGGATCTCGACGAGCTTCTCGATCAGCTCGTCCCGCCTGACCCTCATCCCCTCCTCGATGAAGAGGTGCATGCCGAGGTAATCCTCGGGCGAGCCGATACCGTAGATGCACGAGACCGAGGCGACCACGATCACGTCGTTCCGCTCGAGGATCGACATGGTCGCCGAATGCCTGAGCCGGTCGATGTCGTCGTTGACCATCGAGTCTTTTTCTATATAGGTATCGGTAGAGGGGATGTAGGCTTCGGGCTGGTAGTAGTCGTAGTAGCTGACGAAGAACTCGACCGCGTTATCGGGAAAGAGCTCCTTGAACTCGCCGTAGAGCTGCGCTGCCAGCGCCTTGTTGTGGGCGATGATGATCGCCGGCTTATGGACCGTGGCGATGACATTGGCGATGGTGAAGGTCTTGCCCGACCCGGTGACCCCCAGGAGCACCTGGTGTTTGCGGTCCCCCCGGATTCCTTCGGTAAGATCCCTTATCGCCTTCGGCTGGTCGCCCTTGGGGGTAAGCTCTGTTTTTAATTTAAATTCCGACACTCGTTTGTGGTAATATACTACGTAAAGGGTTGCTGCTTGGTCGTTAGTGCTCCGTTACATGCATTACTCTCTATTATAAAAGAAGACGGTGCTTTTTCTCTAACCGTTGCGAGAGGGGCATCCCCCGGCAGTATCGATCCGAGCATACAGAACGATAAAAATACCCGGCCAAAGTATTGAAGTATATGGAGAAGAGAATGTGTCGGCGACGGATACCGCCTTTTCATGACATCCATGAAGAGTGCGGGGTCTTTGGTGTCTACAACCACCCCGAGGCTGCCAACCTCAC
This sequence comes from Nitrospirota bacterium, assembly GCA_040752355.1. Taxonomy (NCBI): domain Bacteria; kingdom Pseudomonadati; phylum Nitrospirota; species Nitrospirota bacterium. The sequence goes on from JBFMHE010000018.1 coordinate 61,649, forward strand.
CTACCTCGGCCTCTACGCCCTCCAGCACCGCGGACAGGAGGGAGCGGGCATCTGTTCTTCCGACGGCAAGACGCTCCACGTCGAAAAGGCGATCGGTCTCGTTGCGGATATCTTCAGCGAGAAGCGGCTCAGGCGGCTCCCGGGTACCAGCGCAATAGGGCATAACCGATACTCGACCGCCGGCGGCGGCGGCCTGAAGAACGTGCAGCCCCTCATGGCGAATTATGCCCTCGGCTCGATCGCCGTCGCGCATAACGGCAACCTCGTGAATGTGGACCAGCTCAGGGAAAGGCTCGAGGCCGAGGGCGCCATCTTCCAATCCACCTCCGACAGCGAGACGGTACTCCATCTCATCGCTCGTTCGAAGAGCGACGATCCGTATGAGCGCATCCTCGGGGCGCTGCGGAACGTCAAAGGCGCCTTCAGCCTCCTCTTCCTGCGCGAGGACGAGATGATCGCGGTCAGGGACCCGTTCGGCGTCCGGCCGCTCGCCATAGGCAGGGTGGATGACGCCTACGTCGTTGCCTCCGAGACCTGCGCCTTCGATCTCATCGGCGGCGAGTATGTGCGGGATGTCGAGCCCGGCGAGATGGTGATCATCAACCGGAAAGGGCTCCGTTCCCTCAAGGCGCTGTACAGCCCGAGAAAGGCCCACTGCATATTCGAATTCATCTATTTCGCCCGTCCGGACAGCTATATCTTCAACCACCTCTGCGTCAATACGGTCAGGAAGAACATGGGCCGGCAGCTCGCCCGGGAGTCGGGGATCGATGCCGATATCGTCATTCCCGTGCCCGATTCAGGCGTCCCCGCTGCGCTCGGCTTTGCCGAAGAGAGCCGGATACCTTTCGACTTCGGCCTGATCAGGAACCACTACGTCGGCAGGACCTTCATCGAGCCCAAGCAGAGCATCCGCCACTTCGGGGTGAAGATAAAGCTCAATCCCGTGCGGGACCTCCTCCAGGGAAAGAAGGTCGTCGTCGTCGACGATTCGATCGTCAGGGGCACCACGAGCAAAAAGATCGTGAAGATGATCAGGGAGCTGGGCGGCGCAAAAGAGGTGCATATGCGGATCTGCTCTCCTCCGACCATCGGTCCCTGCTTCTACGGCATCGATACGCCGACGCGGCAGGAGCTCATCGCGTCGAGCCACCTGATCGAAGAGATCCGGAAATACATCACCGCCGACAGCCTCGCCTATATCAGCCTCCCGGGCCTCAAGAGCATCATCCCCAATCCCGAAGACTACTGCTCGGCCTGCTTCGACAATAACTACCCCATCACGTTCCCCAAAGAGAGCCTGGAGCAGATGGCGCTCTCTTTCGCGTAAAGGCACAGTTTCTTCTCCTCTCAGGGTGAAGTTTTCCCGCACCACCAGGTATTCTGCTGCTATAATAGAGTAACCCCATGATCACACAAGCTATTCGTTCCATCTATAAAATCAATCTCGGCATACGGCCGCAGGAGCGGGTGCTCGTCTTTACCGATCGCCCTTCCCCTCCCGAAGTTCTGCAGAACAACGAATGCTGCAGGCGCGAGCGGCTCAGGGATCTCGCCCTCCTCTTCGCAGAGGTCGGCAGGTCCTTCACCAAGAAGATCCTCTACCATGAATACGCCGCCACCGGCGCGCACGGAGCCGAGCCGCCCGAAGAGGTCTGGCGCCTCGCGTTCGGCGAGCGGGCGGTCGCCGCGTTGAAGACAGCAAAACTTCTGAAGCTGCTCCTCGGAAAGAAGCTCTCCCCTGAAGGGATCGAAAAGGCGGGAGTCATCATCGCCCGTTACCGGAGGTCCGCAGCCCACGTTGTCATCGCCCTGGCCAACTACTCGACGAGCCATACGAAGTTCAGAGAGCTTCTGACCGGCCGCTGCGGCGCGCGCTATGCGAGCATGCCGCTCTTCGAGATCGGCATGCTCGAGGGCTCGATGAATGTGGACTGGAAGGCGCTGGCAAAAAGGACAAAGACGGTGGCAGCGATGCTGAACAGCGCCGATTCCGTCGAAATCACTGCTCCGAACGGAACAGCGCTGGCCCTCTCGAAAAAGGGCAGGCAGGCGTTGGCCGATACCGGCATGCTCACCATGCCCGGCGCATTCGGCAACCTCCCCGCAGGCGAGGCCTTCCTCGCCCCGCTGGAAGGCACTGCAGAGGGGAAGCTGGTGCTCGACTGGGCGCCGACCCACGAGCTCTCTTCACCCGTAACGCTTGTAATAAAGAACGGCATGGTGCAGGACATCACCGGCGACGACCCCTTTGCCGAAACCCTCCGGATCAGGCTGAACGAACGGGAGGAAAACCGCACCATCGCCGAGCTCGGCATCGGCACCAACGGCCGCGCGCGCAGGCCCGACAATATCCTCGAATCCGAAAAGATCCTCGGCACTATCCACATAGCGCTCGGCGACAACAGCACCTTCGGCGGCACCGTAAAGGCGCCGTTTCACCAGGACTTCGTCTTCTTCAAACCGACGGTGGTGTTGAGGACGAAAGAGAATAACCGGGTTGTGCTGCTCAACGAGGGGAAATTGCTCCTATAACGGACGCTCACTTCCCCATCGTTCCATCCACCGCTATCCTGCTACGCCGCCCTTTTCCATCCTCCAAAAGGCATCTGCTCCGGGTATTCACCCGGCAGCCCATTACAAAATAGTTCATTGATTGTGCAACTAATGGTTGCGGCTGAAAGACAATAAAGCTCAAGTTATCAATGCAACCCCCGAATATTAATGAGCATGACCCCATGGATTCTTAATTCATGAATAGTGCTGGCCGTCGGGGGGATGACTACGTGGCTCTGACGAGGAGATAGCATGGTATCCAGAATCCTGTCGCTCGGCATCAAGCTTAAGCTGGCCCTCGGCTGCCTCTTTATGGCCGTCGTCCTCGCAGTGCCTCTCATCATCACCTGGCAGACCTCTGAGAAAGTCGTCAGCACTTATGATAGTGCGGTGCAGGCAGCTTCAACCGGGGTAAGCGCAGCCGAGACCGCCAGGCTGCGGGAGGAGCTCGCTTCTGCCAGGGCCGCCTCCCTTGCGATCACCGCTGTCGTGTTCGCGGCTGCAGCAGTCCTCTTCTATTTCGCTCTCATGAGCGTGGTTATCAATCCCCTGAAGCGGCTGCACGAGCTCTCGGGGCACCTGGAAAAAGGGGACTTCTCTCGCAAGGCTCCGGTACGGTCCGGGGATGAGATAGGGACGATCACCCAGAGGCTGAACGAGACATCCGCCTCCTTCGATACGTTCTTGAGCTCGACCTCCCGCTACCTCTCCGACTTGAAGAATCGCGACATGACCAATGCCGATGAAATCAAAGAGCTCGCTTCAAAAGACGGAGAGACCACTCGGCTCTCCCGCTTTGCAGCAGAGCTCGGCGAGGTCATGGGCATGATGGCCGGCGATCTGAGGGTTATCCAGAAATCCCTCATCGAGACCTCGAACGATGTCGCAACCGCAATCGGCCAGGTCAACGACCTCGGATCGGCTACCCAGGGGCAGAACGCCGAGCTCGCGCAGTCGATGCGGGCGGTCGAGGAAAACACGAGGACCATCAATTATATTGCGGAGCTCGGCGCGCATTCGAAAGAGAATGTCGATAAGATAGTGAGCGCTATCGCAGATAACGCCATACAGATGGCGGCACTCTCCGAGTCGATCCAGCGCATTCAGCACAGCACCAAGCAGATAACCACGATCATCACGGTCATCAAAGATATAGCGGACCAGACCAACCTGCTCGCCCTTAACGCCGCCATAGAGGCAGCGCGCGCAGGCGAGCAGGGGAGGGGGTTTGCCGTAGTTGCGGACGAGGTGAGAAAGCTCGCCGAGCGGGTAGGCAAGGCGACCCAGGATGTCGTCACCCTCATCAATGAGACCGAGGACAAGGTCGTCACCGGGGTACGGGTTGTGGAGCAGATCGTGGGGGCGAACAGCAGTATCCAGGAGCAGGCGGTCCAGATCAAAGGGGCTATCGACAACCTCGCTTCGGCAGTCGAGGAACAGAGCGCATCCATGAGACAGCTGAACGAAGCGACGACGAAAGTGTCTCGGGAATCCGAGCAGCTGACGACGACGGCGGCCGAAATGACCGAGACGGTCCTCAGAATGGTCGGCTCCATGGATGAGGCGTCCGGCGCAGTCAACGCCTATAAAATCTGAAAGGGAACGGTATGACGGAAAAACCTAAGCTGAGCATGTACTGGGCATCATCGTGCGGAGGATGCGAGATTTCGCTGGTCAATATAAACGAAAAGATCCTCAGCGTCGACGCAAGCTTTGATTTCATGTTCTGTCCATGCCTTCTCGACACCAAGAAGAAGGACATCGAGGCACTGCCGGACAAGAGCATCGCGATCACGCTCTTCAACGGCGCGGTCAGGACAGAGGAGAATGAGGAGATGGCCCGCTTGCTGAGGAAGAAATCCCGGTTGCTGGTTGCCTTTGGCTCATGCTCTTCAGGCGGGTGCATTCCCGGCCTCAGCAATCTGCATGCTGCCGAGGACAATTTCAAAACCATATACCTCAATAACCCCTCTATTGATAATCCGGGTGGCGTGGTCCCGCAGACTGAGGTAAACGTCAAAGAGGGTTCGCTCCGCATCCCTGCGTTTTTCGATAAAGTGAAAACGCTGGCACAGGTAGTGCCGGTGGATTACTTTATTCCGGGATGTCCGCCCGAACCCCACCAGATATGGAATGTTGTCGAAGCCATTGTCCAGGGCGGCCCGCTCCCTCCGGCAGGAAGCGTGATCGGCGCCGGCATGTCGGCGGTCTGCGATGAGTGCGAAAGAGAGAAGGAAGATAAAAAGATAAAGAAGTTTTACAGGACCTATGAAATCGTTCCGGATGCAAAGAAGTGCCTCCTCGAGCAGGGCCTTCTCTGCATGGGGATCGCAACGCGCAGCGGCTGCGGCGGGCTCTGTCCCAGGGTCAACATGCCCTGCACCGGCTGCTACGGCCCCCCCGCAGGGGTGATGGACCAGGGGGCAAAAATGGTCGCCGCGCTGGGATCGATCGTCGACATCGGTGATACCAAGGGATTATCAGAGGACGAGATCGCGCGGAGAGTCGATAAAATCATCGATGCTATTCCCGATTTTGCCGGGACCTTTTACAAGTACAGCCTGTCGGGCTCGATACTCAGAGGGAGGATTGCGTGAAACAGATAACCATAGACCCGATCACGCGTCTCGAAGGGCACGGCAAGATCGAGATATTCCTCAACGAGGACGGAGATGTCGCCAATACCTATTTTCAGATCCCTGAATTGAGGGGCTTCGAGCAGTTCTCCATAGGAAGGCTTGCAGAAGACATGCCCGTCATCACCAACAGGATCTGCGGCGTCTGTCCCGAGGCGCACCACCTGGCGTCAGTGAAGGCGCTGGATGAGCTTTTCGGGGTTGAGCCGCCCCCGGCAGCAAAGAAAATACGGGAACTCCTTTATATGTCGTTCTACGTCACCGACCACACCACGCACTTTTATGCATTGGGAGGTCCTGACTTCATCGTCGGCCCTGATGCGCCCCCTGCTGAAAGGAATATCCTCGGCGTTATCAAAAAGGTGGGACTCGATATCGGAAAGCAGGTCATCGACTGCAGGGCGAGAAATCATCATGTCATCAAAATGCTCGGTGGAAGAGGCGTCCATCCCACCGCAGGTCTTCCGGGCGGCTGGAGCAGAAGCATTTCCGAGGAAGAGCGGCAGGAAATCGAGGGGATCGCTCGGCAGAATATCGACTTCGCCCTCTTTTCGCTCAAGGCCTTCGATGATATCGTCTTGAAGAACAAACGCTACCTCGACCTCGTCACCTCGGATATCTACCTGCATAAAACCTATTACATGGGAACTGTCGACGAACACGATAGAGTCAATTTTTATGACGGCATGATCAGAGTGGTGGATCCAGAGGGAAAAGAGCTCGTCACGTATCATCCCCGCGAATACACGAGCCATATCGCCGAGCGCGTCGAGCCCTGGACCTATCTGAAATTCCCCTATCTCAAAAAGGTAGGATGGAAAGGCCTCGTCGACGGTATGGACAGCGGCGTCTATTGCGCCACCCCGTTGTCGCGGCTTAATGTGTCCGACAGCATGGCTACGCCGAGGGCGCAGGAGCACTTCGAGAGAATGTACGAGACTTTCGGATGCAAAAAGACAGATGGACGATACCAGCCTATCCATCACCGCCTTGCAACCCACTGGGCCAGGCTCATCGAGCTCCTCTATGCCGCCGAGCACATGCTCGAGCTCGCGGTCGACCCGGAGATCACGTCTCCCGAGGTGCGGACCATACCAAGCGGCATCAAAGGCGAGGGTGTCGGCTCGGTCGAAGCGCCGAGGGGGACCCTTACCCATCACTATGTCTCCGATGAGAAAGGCGTTCTCACCAAGGTCAACCTCATCGTCGGGACGACGAATAACTACGCGCCGATATCACTGTCCGTGAAAAGGGCTGCGGAGAAGTTGATCACCAAGGGCAAAGTGGTTGAAGAGGGGTTGCTCAACATGATCGAGATGGCCTTCAGGCTCTACGATCCCTGTTTCTCCTGCGCTACACATTCTCTGCCGGGAAAGATGCCGTTGATCGTGACAATACGAAGCAACAGCGGCGAGATTATCAGAACGTTCAGACGGGATTCATAAGAAACGCTGAAGGGGATCGACCATGAAGACGGTCATCATAGGCTTGGGAAACCCGATTCTCTCCGACGACAGCGTCGGGATAAAAGTATCAAGAGCTCTGCACCATACACTGAACGGCTGCAGCGGCATCGATATTACCGAAGTATACGCCGGGGGCATCCGGCTCATGGACGCCATGACAGGATATGACAGGGCGGTAATCATTGACGCTGTCGTCACGGAACACAGCGAGCCCGGAAGATATTACCGGCTCTCACTTTCAGACCTGGTGTCGACGAGAAACACCGTCTCTGTTCATGACATGAACCTCCCCACCGCCCTTGAAATGGGCCGGATGCTCGATGTCCCCCTGCCTGAGCATATCGATATCTGGGGAATCGAGGCGAAGGATGTCGAGACCTTCAGCGAAGGTCTTTCGGAGGCCGTCGCACAAGCGGTACCTGCCGTGGTTTCCTGCATTTTACAAGACCTGGGCCTCTCGGACTGCGCGAACAATCATGCGAGGTGGTAATATGAGAATCGGCGTATATTTCTGCAACTGCGGATCAAATGTTTCGGACAAAATCGATGCCGAGCAGGTGCAAGCGCGCGTACAGCAGCTGCCCGGCGACGTCGTCTTCAAGACGGTCGATTTCATGTGCTCCGAAGACGGCAAGGCTTTCCTGGAAAAGGATCTCAAGGACAATACCGTAGAGCGGGTCGTCATATCCGCCTGCTCCCCCCGCGAGCACGAGAACACCTTCATGAAAGTGCTGTCGCAGGCCGGCATTAATCCCTACCTTATGCAGATGGTGAATGCCCGGGAGCAGATTGCATGGGTTACGGAAGACAAGGCAAAGGCTACGGAGAAGGCGGCACGCTCCATAAGCGCTGCCATGAAAAGGGTTGCGCTCCACGATCCGCTCGAAAAGAGAGAGATCGATATCTGCCCGGATGTGCTCGTCATCGGCGCCGGCCCTGCAGGGCTCAAGGCCGCATTGAGCATTGCCGAATCGGGCAGAAAAGTGGTCGTTGTCGAAAAGACGCCGGTCCTCGGCGGTATGCCGGTGCGCTTTGAAGAGCTCTTCCCCACCATGGAGTGCGGTCCCTGCATGCTCGAGCCGCTGCTCGGCGATATCCTGCATGGAGAGCATGCCGAGAATATAGAAGTGCTCACCATTGCTGAAGTCGAAGAGGTTGTCGGATCTTACGGCAACTTTACGGTAAAGATCAAACAGCACCCGCGCTATGTCGATATCCGCAAATGCATAGGCTGCCAGGAATGCTTTGAGCCCTGCCCTGTTGCAGCAAAGAACAGTTTCAATTGCGGACTTAGTGAAAAAAAGGCAATTGCTCTGCCCTTTAACGGGGCGCTGCCGAACGCTCCGTACATAGATACACAGCACTGCCTTCGATTCAAAGGAGAAGACTGCCATCGCTGCAAAGACTCCTGCCCTATGGAAGACGCTATACTATTCGACGACACAGAAAAGGTCATCGAACGGACCGTCGGCGCTATCGTCGTTGCGATCGGAGCCGATGTGTATGACTGCAAGAAAATTCCGAATCTCGGATATGGCAAAATTTCCGACGTATACACCGGATTTGAGTTCGAACGGATCGCCGCCTCAAACGGTCCCACCGACGGCGAGATCAGGACCGCCGAGGGTGAGCAGCCGAAAGCCGTTGCCGTTGTCCATTGCGTCGGCAGTCTCGATAAAAGCCATAAAGAGTATTGCTCAGGCATATGCTGTCAGTATGCGTTCAAGTTCAACCATCTCATGGAGAAGAAGCTGCCCGGGACAAAACTCTACCACTTCTACAAAGAGCTCGCGGTGCCCGGCAAAGAAGAGGCTACCCTCTACTACCAGGCAAAAGAGAGCCCCGATACGACATTCATCAGATATGCCGACATCAACGACCTGACCATAACCGGGCAGAACGGTAAGAAAACCGTTACATTCAAAGACGCGACCGGGAAGAAGGATGCTGCTGCGGTCGATATGGTGATACTCTGCCCCGCCGTTGTCCCCACAAAAGGGACGGAAAGGCTCGGCGCAATGCTCGAAACAGCGCAGGACAAGTTCGGCTTTCTCGAGGAGCTGCACGGGAGAATGGATTCCGCGCAGAGCAAGATAAAGGGGATATACCTTGCGGGGACCTGCCAGGCGCCAATGGACATTCAGAAAGCGATGACACAGGGCATGGCGGTTGCGGGGTATGTCCTCTCAGGACTTGTTGCGGGAAGAAAGCTCGAGATAAGGCCGATTACCGCTGTCATAGACACCGACACCTGCTCGGGCTGCCGGGTCTGCATCTCCGTATGTCCTTACAAGGCGATATCCTTCGATGCAGAACGGGAGCGCGCGGCAGTGAACGACATCTTGTGCCAGGGCTGCGGCACCTGCGTGGCAGCCTGTCCGTCCGGAGCTGTCCGTGGCAACCACTTCACCACAGAAGAGATAGTGTCCGAAATCAAGGAGGTGCTGTCGTGACCGAAAAGAGAGTGCGGGATGAAGGCTTCGAGCCTAAAATAGTGGGGTTTCTCTGCAACTGGTGTTCCTATGCAGGCGCCGACAAGGCGGGGACCTCCCAGACACCCTATCCGCCGAACGTCAATATCATAAAGGTAATGTGCAGCGGGAGGGTCGATCCGCAGTTCATCATGACCGCATTCGAGAACGGCGCCGACGGCGTGCTCATCCTCGCCTGCCATCCGGGTGACTGCCACTATAAGGAAGGCAACTACAAGGCAGCTCAGCGCCACCGCATGCTTCTGCGGCTTATGAAACAATTCGGCATAGAGGAGGAGCGCTGCCGTTTCGACTACGTCTCGGCAGGAGAGGGTGAAAAGTTTGTCAGCGTGATAACAGAGATGGTTGCGGCCGTTACGTCGCTCGGCCCCCTTAAGGGAATCACGCCGGAAGAAAAGGCGGTATGAACCGCCGGAGTTGAGCAGTTCGGAACAAGGAGGCCTGACTATGGCGATCCAGACGCTTGATGCAAAAGGACTCAAGTGCCCGCAGCCGACCTTAAAGGTGACGGCGATGGCGGTGAAGATGCAGCCCGGAGACGTGCTCGAAGTCACTGCCGACTGCCAGACGTTTGAGAAAGATGTAAGGGACTGGTGCACACGCTCCAAAAAGGTGCTTTTATGGATCAAGGATGAAGGCGGCGCAAAGAAGTGCCAGATCCAGTTTTAGAGGGCACGACAGCGTTTCCCTGCGTTGCCGCGCCCCCCTGTTAACCGATATAATCCCTGTAGAACGTCTGTTCACCGCACCTACTGGGTAAGGGAGGTCCTATGGAAGCTCTTGTCGTCTATATCACCGCGCCTGACGAGGACCACGCGGTAACGATCGCCAGGGCCCTTGTCAGCGAGCGGCTTGCGGGCTGCGTGAATGTCGTGAGGAATATCCGTTCCGTCTACAGCTGGGAGGGAAAGATCGAGGATGACGCCGAGGTCCTGATGATCGCCAAGACCCAGAAGCATCTCTTCGAGGCGCTGAAGAGGCGCGTCAAGGAGCTCCATCGCTATTCCGTTCCCGAAGTGATCGCCCTGCCCGTGGTCGCGGGCTCGGAGGATTATCTCTGCTGGCTGGGCGAGGTGACGGGCTAGCCGGCCGCCCTCGCCTCCCGGGCAGGGTACCGCTTCGCGCCGCCGGCATCTTGACAGCTCTCGGTCGGAAACCGTATAACATACCGTCGGATGTGTCGCGCATGAGGAGTACGTCCTTATGCCGAGAGCAGTGTATTAACAGCCTTGACACCGCGTGCCAAGCCTTCGCCTGAATAAGGGTATGTTTCCGGCGTGCATGACTCGTGGTTATATATACGGGGGAAAGCTGCTCCCGTCCGGCCTGCCGGGCGAGAGCTCTTTTGAGCAGCACTGGATAGCGTAAGCAATTATTCCGATCACCTTCAGCGCGCCGCCGGTCCGGGGGCGGTGCTGAAGGCCTCTCCCGATCTCTATCTCTGGCTCGACGAACGCGGCGTCATTCTCAAGTACCACTCCGGCGACCCTTCCTCCCTGAGCGTCCCTCTCGAGCACCTTATCGGGAAGCGGCTTGATCAGGCGCTCCCTGCGGAGATCGCGCGGACACTCGATGCCGCAGTAACGCTGGCGCAGAGCAGCACCGCCCCGGTCGCTCTCGAATATACCAGCGGATCCCGCCATTTCGAAGCCGCAGTGGTGGCGCTCGGCAGCGGGCAGGTCCTGGTGCATTCCCGCGAGGTCACGGACAGGAAGCGCGCAGAGGCGAAGGTGCGCCGGACGAACGAGATGCTCAATACGCTCATCCAGACCTCGCCGCTCGCCATCGGCGTACTCGACAAGAGGGGAAATGTCATCGTCTGGAACAGGGCCGCAGAGCAGCTCTTCGGCTGGACCGAGGAAGAAGTGATAGACCGGCCGCTCCCTATCGTGCCGGAACACGAACGGGCAGCCTTCCATTCCCAGCTCGAGCGCGAGCTCCAGGGGGAGTTGCGAAAGGGGCTCGAGTTGCGCCGCGTAAGAAAGGATGGAACCACGGTGCCCGTGAGCCTCTGGACCACCCCGCTGTATGATTTAAGGAACGAGGTCATCGGTGTCATAGGCATGTTCGCCGATAATACCGAACGGGAGCGGACGCTGGAGGCATTGAGAAATTCCGAGGAGTCCCTCCGCCTTATCCTGAACAGCGTCTGCGATGCGATCTTCATCCATCACCTGGACGGGACGATCATCGATGTGAACGAAAAGATGCTGGAGCTCTACGGGGTGACCCGTGAGGAAGCGCTTGCGTCTCCGGTACTGTTCTTTTCGAGCCCCGATAACCCCTTCGCCCTGGCGCCGCAGCTATGGAGCAGGGCGCTTGCGGGAGAGCCCCAGCTTTTCGAGTGGAAAGCGCGCCGCCCTCATGACGGCGCCACCTTCGACGTGGAGGTCTTCCTCCGGCGGATACAGCTCGACCTGAGCGATGCGATCATGGCCAGTGTGCGCGATATCACCGAGCGAAAGCGGGTGGAAGAGCAGCTCCGCGAGGGGCAGCGGATGAAGGTCCTGGGCCAGCTTGCCGCAGGCGTGGCGCACGAGGTGAGGAATCCGCTGAATGCGATCATTGCCGTTACCGAGGCTCTCGTCCAGGATCTCGGATCAGCGCAGGAATACAAACCGTTTCTCGATCACATACATATACAGGTGAACCGGCTCTCGACGCTCATGCGCGAGCTCCTCGATCTCGGCAAGCCGATCCGGCCCGCACAGCTGTATCGCGAATCTCTCGTCACCCTCTGCTCCGCTGCAATAGAGCTGTGGAGCAGGTCGACCGCGCACAAAGGGCGCTGCGTCCGGCTCGTCGCCCCGCCCGCCGGGACATGCAGCGATGTGGTCGCGGACGGCGCCCGGCTCCAGCAGGTAGTGCTGAATCTCATCGAGAACGCGGCCCAGCACAGCCCGGAGGCAAGCGAGATTACGGTGGAGATAGCAGCGACGCCGAAGACGGTACAGGTGCGCATTATCGATCGGGGGACAGGGATAGCGCAGGATGCCCTTCCCCGTGTCTTCGAGCCGTTCTTTACCTTGCGGAAGGGAGGAACCGGGCTGGGGCTCAGCGTCGTCAAGCACATCGTCCAGTCTCTCGGCGGCGAGGTAACGATAGGGAACAACGACCCGCCGCCCGGCTGTACGGCATCGTTCACGCTGCCGGCAGCAGAGAATGCAGCAGCAGGGGATGCAGCAGCATGAACCCCGCCGTTCTGCTCATCGACGACGAGCCCGGAATCCAGTTCGGGTTCTCGAAGTACCTTACCGGCGCCGGGTACAGCATCACGGGGGCTGCGAATCTGTCCGAAGCCCGCGAAGCGCTTCTGGCGCAGCGCTTCGATGCGGTCCTGCTCGACCTGAACCTGCCCGACGGCAGCGGGCTCGACTTCATCGTGGACTTAAGGGAAAGCTGTCCTGCGGTTCCCCTCATCATCATCACCGGGATCGGCGATATCCCGCTTGCGGTCGAGGCGATGCGCCGCGGGGCGGATAATTTCCTGACCAAGCCGGTCAACATGGCGGACCTCGACGTCTTCTTGAGAAAGAGCCTCGAGCTCGGCGTCATGAGACGCCGCAGCTCTTTCTGCCAGCGCACCGTCAAGAGCGAGCAGCCTTACTTCGGCGAAAGCGCGGTTATGCGGAACATGCAGGACCTGGCGACGGTTGCGGCCGCGAGCGATTCCCCGGTGATGCTCCTCGGAGAGACGGGGACCGGGAAGGGCGTTTACGCCCGATGGATTCATGAGAACAGCAGCCGCGCCAGGGAGCCGTTCGTCGAGGTCAATTGCTCCAGCCTCCGCGGCGAGCTCCTCTCGAGCGAGCTCTTCGGCCATGCCCGGGGGGCCTTTACCTCGGCCTTGCAGGACCGGCAGGGGCTGATCGAGGTCGCCGACAGGGGAACGCTCTTTCTCGACGAGCTCGGGGACATGGACCCCGGCGTGCAGGCGCAGTTCCTGAAGGTGATCGAGGAGAAGCACTTCCGCCGTCTCGGCGAGGTCAAGATGCGCAGGAGCGAGTTCCGGCTCATCTGCGCCACCAATAAAGACCTCTCCCGTGAGGTGGAGCAGGGGACCTTTCGCAGAGACCTCTATTTCCGCAGCTATGTGTTCCCCATTCACCTTCCGCCGCTGCGGGAGAGACCCGAGGATATACCGCCTCTGGCGCACCATATCCTTGCGCTCCTCGGCGCTCCCGAGGCGTCCCTCTCCCCGGAGCTCCTCCAGCTGCTCCAATCGTACGCATGGCCGGGCAACATACGGGAAATGAGGAACGTGATCGAACGGGCGCTCCTCCTTGCGCGCGGAGGTGCTCTGCAGCCCGGGCACTTCCCCGGCATCGGCACAGCCGCCGATCCTTTGAAGAGCGTTGAGGACATCCAGAGCCTGGAATCCCTCGAGACGGCCTCCATCAGAGAGGCGCTCAGACGATTCAACGGCGACACGAAGAAAGCCGCCGGAACCCTGGGCATATCGCGGGCAACACTCTACCGCAAACTTAAGAAACTCTGAGTCTGCCTTATTGCAGCCCCGGGTTCTCATTCTGAGAATATCGCGCCCGGAAATGTGCAGAATGAGAACATCTTCTTATTTCTCCTTCCATGGGTTCCCTTATCTTTCAGCAGATTAATAGAGAGTCCCTCGGATGGCACCGTTCTTGAAAGAGCAACCCCCGCCGTATTTATCCGAAAAGGAGGGAGTGGTTCATTCGTGATCGACTTCAGGGAAGAGGCGGAAAAGGTAGGAGTCCTGAGGGCTGCCGGTCAGCTCACCGAGGCGCATGCCGGTGAGCTGAAGGGGCATCTCATTAAAGCCTTTACCCGTTTCGAGCATGTCATTGTCGACTTCGAGCGGGTCACCTCTGTCGATCGCGCCTGCATGCGTATCCTTTGCTCCGCACGGCATATCGCAACGATAACGAAAAAATATATCACGCTCATCGGCAGCCATTTCGATCCGCCTGCTCCTGCGTGCCCGCCTGACTGCCCGGCCCCGCGTGTCGGCCCGTGCATAGGCCCGTGCATAGGCCCGTGCATAGGCCCGTGCATAGGAATGAGACGTGATGCCGTCATCTGCTGCTCCGCAGCATTATGTCCCAGGGAGGACGGGGAGGTGACGGCAAGAGAATAAGGAAACAGTTGCGTGGCTTTTTATGGGCACGGGGGCTCGTAAAAACATTCATCCGGCATCCGGCATCCGGCATCTGGCATCTGGAGGAGGGATAGCAATGAAGTGGTATTACAACCTGAAGATCGGTACGAAGCTTCTATCGGGTTTTTTCCTGGTGGCGTTCATCGCAGGGATAATCGGCTACGTCGGCATCACCAATATCAAAAAAATCGAAGAGGCCGATATCGAAATGTATGAGCTGAACACGAAGCCGCTGGGAGAGCTGGGCGACGTTGCCGTTGCTTACCAGAGGATACGCGTGAACCTCAGGGATATCATCATCAACGATAATACGGAAGAAATGAAAAAGAACGAAATGACCATTCATGAGCTCGAAAAAGTCATGGAGGACGGTATCGCAAGGTTCGAGACCTCGATTAGAAGCGAGGAGATCAGAAAAGAGACGGCCAGGCTCAAGGATGCCCTACAAAAGTACGGGCCTCTTCAGGACCAGATCATCAAGCTCGCAATGGACCGCAGGAACAGCGAGGCCCTGAAGCTCATGCGGGGCGAAGGCGCGGCGCTGGCACGGACAATAGATGAAACCGTAGGCAAGCTGTTCGAGCTGAAGGTCGGCCAGGCGAAGCAGAAGTCCGATAATAATTCAGCCACGGCAAGAGCTGCGGTGTCGACAGCGTTTACGCTCGCCGCCATCGGCGTGGCCGTCGCCATCGGGCTCGGCATCTTCATCTCCCGTATGATCAGCGTGCCGCTGAAGAAAGGGGTGGCGTTCGCGACCGCTATTGCCAACGGTGATCTCAACCAGAGTATCGATCTGGAGAGGAAAGATGAGGTCGGAGAGCTCGCCGCCACCATGAACCGTATGGCCGAGAAACTCAGGGAGATCGTTGCTGATGTAAAGAGTGCCGCCGACAATGTTGCTTCGGGGAGCCAGGAGTTGAGCGCCAGTGCAGAGCAGATGTCGCAGGGCGCCACCGAGCAGGCTGCCGCAGCCGAAGAGGCCTCCTCCTCGATGGAGCAGATGTCCTCCAATATCAAGCAGAACGCCGACAATGCGCAGCAGACCGAGAAGATCGCGATAAAGTCGGCCAAAGACGCACAGGAGAGCGGCAAAGCCGTGGTCGAAGCAGTGA
>JBFMHE010000019.1 GCA_040752355.1 Nitrospirota bacterium
CCGTGGTAGACCACCACGTCGATAGGCTGGAGGTGTAAGTCCGGTAACGGATTCAGCTTACCAGTACTAATAGACCGTGTGCCTTGACCACTACTGTCTCCCCTCACCCACCCCCCACATTGTCAATCTCTTATTTACCAGAAAAAAATGGTGTATGATTAAAGAAAGGGAAAAGCATGCCCTTTCTTTAATTTTTTTGTGTTTAAACATAAAGGGGTTCAAAAATAATGAAAGAAAGAGATATCTTTGAAGAGATCATCAACTTAGGAAAGCGGCGTGGCGTGCTTACCTATGATGAGATTAACGAAGCGCTCCCCTCCGAATTCTTCTCTCCCGATGAACTGGAAGACCTGATGGACGTCCTCAATGATATGGGCGTCAAGGTCGTCGACTATGAAGAGTCCATTCTCGGTGAAGAGGAAGTCGAAGAAGAAGTCGAAGAGTATGAGAGAGCCGAAGACCTTGTTCAGGCATACTTCAATTCCATGGGCGATATCTCCATCCTTACCAAGGATGAGGAGACGGACCTCGCAAAGAAGCTCGAACAGGGGAGAGAGATTATTCGCGGCACCATCACGGCTCTTCCCATCTTCGAGAATATAAAAAATACCATCGATATCGAGGATGAGGAAGGCATCTCGACCGAAGAGGAAAAGGCGGACGAAGCGCTCATAAAAGCCCTGGCACGGCTCGAAGAGCTCATGGACCACGTCGAAAAAGCGGATAGCAAGGTGAAGAAGTACGGCTATCTCAAGGGACTGAAGGCGTCGATCAATGAGAAGAAGAAGAAAGGGCAGAACACGAAGAAGCTCGAGGTCCTGCTGAAAGAGGTACAGGCCGACTACAAGCGCATCGAATCTGAGGTCGGGATCAAGGTCGATGCCTTAAAGGAACTCTGGAACCGGATATCGAAGGCGCGGTATCTTGTTATCGAAGCCAAGAACGAGCTCATCACGAGAAACCTGAGGCTCGTTGTCAATATTGCGAAGAATTACGTCGGCAGGGGCCTGCCGCTCCTGGACCTCATCCAGGAGGGCAATATCGGCCTCATGAAGGCTGTCGACAAGTTCAAGTACGAGAAGGGCTTTAAGTTCAGTACGTACGCCACGTGGTGGATACGGCAGGCGATCACGAGAGCGCTCATCGACCAGACCAAGACGATACGGGTGCCGGTCCACATGATGGAGTTCTACAACCGGGTGACGAAGGCGTCGAGAGAGCTCACCCAGCAGTTGGGAAGAGAACCCTCCAATGAGGAGATAGCGAAGAAACTCGTGGTCCCCGTCCGGAAGGTCGAGGAGGTCTTCAGGGCGATTCAGGACCCCATTGCGCTCCAGACGCCTATCGGCGACGAGGATACGGAGCTGGAAGATTTTATCGGCGACAAGACGAGTCCTTCGCCCTATTCTGATGCGGAGAGGATCGAGACCTCCGAACAGATACAGCGGGTGCTGCGGACCCTGACCCCGAAAGAAGAGACCGTAATCCGGATGAGGTTCGGCATCGGCGTCGACCGTGATCATACGCTCGAAGAAGTGGGCAGATATCTTTCCATAACCCGCGAGCGGGTCCGGCAGATCGAGGCAAAGGCGCTCAGGAAACTGAAGCATCCGAGCAGATTGCGGGCGCTCAAGATCCTGACCAGCTAAGGCACACCGTCCATAAAATAAAAAAGGGCTGCAGCTATGCAGCCCTTTTTTATTTTATCTTCCGTCTCTCAATTTTTAAAGATATCGCCCGCTCTGATTTCCCGTTCGGCGCTCCTTACTACTGCCGTCGAAGCCTTGGCGCTCACGTTAATCACCTGGAGGCGTCCGATGGTGATGTTCGGCTCGTCACTCGTGACTACCGTAAAGAGGTCTCCTGCGCGGAGGTCCTTGTTGCGGCCGCCCTCAAGAAAGACGATACCGCTCCTGCCCGTAACATTTCCGTCCAGTACTTTAACGATCTTCCCGCTCAGCAGAGGGTTCCTCTCCGTGGTCGGCTCCTCGGGCAGATCGATACCAAAAAAGTCGGCGAGACTGTCTTCACGAACGATCTCTTCGTACGACTCCACGATGCGCGCCATTTGATATCCGTTGTCCTCACCGGCAGTCTCGATGACTCCCTTGATCTTCGTAAAGTATCCCAGCACTGTCTTTGTGCTCTCATCCACGATCCTTTCTGGCGTACTGACAATATAAAGCTTCGTTCCCACCGCCACCGAACCCTTTGTCTCAATGAAAATGGTGTCGCCTCTCCCTGCTAGCGTTCTGCCGGGCATGAACCCGATAATACGGCCGGTCGCGGGGAGCAGGTCGCCTACCATGCCGGCACTCAGAAACACCTCCCGTGAAACCAGGTATCCCTTCGGCCGAACCGGTATCTTCTTCAGCGCCATCCTCTCGGGGGTAATGGTCCGTCTCTCGCTCTTGTCCTCAGCGACTTGGACGCTGCTGATCTGCTCCTCCTTCGGAGGCGGGGGCTCCTGCTTTGCGATCTCGGCGGGGATCGTCAATTGCTGTCCCGGGAAGATCCAGTGCGGGTCCTTTATATGCGGGTTTGCCTTCCAGAGCTTCGGCCACTGAAAGGGGTCCTTCAGTTTGGCGGTGGCGATATCCCAGAGCGTATCGCCTTCCTGTACTTTATAAATGCCGTCCGCCACGCCGTCTGCCCATAATACGGCAGGCAGAAGGCAGAGAATTCCTGCGATGAACAGTTTTCCCGTTTTCAGCAGTTGCATTTTGACCATACCTCCTTTGTGCCGTAGAGCCCGGCAGAGACCACTTACTGTTGTTCTGTTGCCGCTGCGATCGACGCCCTCATCTGATCGAGCAGATGAACGATATTCTCGACGCTTATGCTGAGCGGCGGCATGACTACCACCGTATTTCCCAGCGGCCGTATGAGAATACCCCTCTCCCGGGCCTTATAGGCGACCCTCCATCCCATCTTTTCGTCCCAGGGATAAGAATCTTTAGTCGCCTTGTCCCTGACGAGCTCGATTCCTGCCATGAGACCCCGGTGCCGGGCCTCGCCGACATGCGGTAGCGCGGCGATCTCGGCAAGTTTGTCTTTGAAAATATCTGCTTTTTCCTTTACCGCATCCAGCGTCTTCTCGCGCTCGAAGATGTCGAGGCACGCCGACGCAGCAGCACACGCCAGAGGATTGCCCGTATAGGAATGGCCGTGGAAAAAGGTCTTCAACTCCCTGAACTCCCCCAGGAACGTATTGTATACTTCATCAGTGGTCAAGGTCGCCGCCAGGGGCAGATAGCCGTTGGTGATCCCTTTCGAGAGGCACACAATGTCGGGGACAACGGCCTCATGCTCGCATGCGAACATAGCTCCCGTCCTGCCGAATCCCGTCGCCACCTCGTCGGCGATGAGGAGCACATTATAGCGGCTGCATAAGTCGCGCACGCCTTTGAGATATCCTTCGGGCCACATGATCATGCCGCCTGCCGCCTGTACGATCGGCTCGACGATAACCGCGGCAATTTCGGCGGCGTGCTCCTGCAGCAGTGTCTCCATAGCCTTGAGGCACTCCCTGCCGCACGATCGGCAGTCCTCATCGAGCTCACAGCGGTAGCAGTACGGCGAAGGCGCTTTATAGGTTTTGAAAAGGAGCGGACCGAAGGTGCTGTGGAAGATATCAACGCCGCCGACGCTGACCGCGCCGATGGTGTCGCCGTGGTAGGCATTCTTGAGAGAGAGAAAGGTATGCCTTCCGGTTACGCCCTTATGGAGCCAGTACTGAAAGGCCATCTTGAGCGCGACCTCGACGGCGGTCGAGCCGTTATCGGAATAGAATACTCTGGTCAGCCGGGGCTCGAGCCCTCTGAACGACCGGTCGGTAAGGCCGATGAGCTTTTCGGCGAGAAGAATAGAAGGGATGTTGCTCAATCCGAGGAGCGTGGAGTGGGAGACCCTGCCGAGCTGCTCCTTGATCGCTTCGTCTATCTCCTTTTTGCGATGGCCGTGAATGTTCACCCAGAGGGAAGACACTCCGTCGAGATACCACCGCCCCCTGGCGTCTTTCAGAAAGCAATCACGCCCTTCGGTGATGATGATCGGCTCCTCTTCCTGCCACTCCTTCATCTGGGTAAAGGGATGCCAGATATACCGCTTATCGGTGTCGGCGAGGTGTTCTATTTCATCGAGGTAGCTCATTGATGCTCTTCTACGGCCGCATGGAATTACTGATTCAGGTGCGTTTAGTATACCATAGCCTCTCTGCTCGCTTGACAGGGCAAAAGAGCTGCTGATAGGATGTCGGCATATACCGTTCATCACATCATCTATCCGCATGCCCATAGGAACCATAGTTAATGCTATCGCCGTCCTCATCGGGAGCGCCATAGGCCTGGTGCTCCACGACCGGCTTCCTGCACAGGTCAAGGCGATTGTTTTCCAGGGCCTCGGGCTCTCGACCATCGTTATCGGCGTGAAGATGGCGCTCAATTTCGAGAGCCTCATTCCCCTCGTCTTCAGCGTTCTGATCGGCGGCATCTCGGGCGAATGCATACGCCTGGAGGAGCGGCTCGAGGCAGCCGGCGCCTTCTGCAAGTCCAGGGTGCGGTCGAACAATCCCCGCTTCTCGGAGGGAATGATCACCGCCTTTATCATATTCTGTGTCGGCTCCATGACGATTGTCGGCACCATCGATGAAGGGCTTAGAGGAAATCCCTCGCTCCTCTACACGAAGTCCATACTGGACGGATTCGCTTCCATCGCCCTCGCCTCGACCTACGGCATCGGCGTCCTCTTCTCGGTAGTCCCCCTCGTCATCTTCCAGGGAGGACTGACGCTGCTCGCATCCCAGGCGCAGCACCTTTTTACTCCTTCTGTCATCAACCAGCTCACTGCTGTCGGCGGGGTGCTGCTGGTCGGGCTCGCCTTCAACCTGCTCGAGATAAGAAAGATCAACGTGACGAATATGCTTCCCGCACTGCCGGCAGTCGTCATACTCACGCTGCTCTTCCCTTAAGGATATCCCTTCCGTGCGCAGCGGAGCAGTGACCATCATCACAGGAACCGTCCTTCTTATGCTTTCCGGCTGTGCAACGGTAAGACCCGTCGATTGGACGACTGCAGACGAGTGCTTCGAGCAGATACAGGGCGGGCTCCAGGACAAAGTGCGGACCGATGCACGAGTACGCTTGAGAGAGGACCGGTGGAACGCCGACGCCTACGCATGCCTCGCCATGGCGCAGTATGCCGCCGGCAATCCGGAGTTCGCCCTGAAGAGCCTGAGGGAAGCGGAGGAGACCATTCCCGAAGAGGCGATCGACGGGATTCATGACAAGCTATGGATTCATCAGCCGGAGCTGCTGGCGGAGAAAGAGTATAAAGCGTTCTCCGCCCTTGCCGGCGGTGACTGCATCCTTCGCAATGTTACCGCTCTCGAAGGAGACGGCAGCCTCGTACTGGGGTATTTCTTCAATCCTGAAACAAACAAGCGCATACGGCATATCAGGGCGATGCAGTGCGGTTCATCAGCGGAACACTGTGCCGAGATCGACAAGGTCTGCCCGGCCTGCACCATCGAAGAGAAAGAAGCGATCATAACCATCAGAGGATACCGCATTACCTCGGTCGAGAGGCTCATGAGCGACAGGCCGATTGAACGAAACCTCCGCTACATAGAGAAGATCCTCGAGCTCGAGCGGGCTAAAATGCAATAGCCCCTTTGTGACCGCCGTCACATTTTCGCATACCTCAAGTTATTGATTGCATGGCAATTTTTCACAGATGAGGTGATTATCCCACACCTTTTCCCTGCTCTCGAAGGGCGGTCTCGTTGTAAATCATCGTCTTACCTTTCTGGTATCTCTCTTGCACTGTTTTCATTACAGGTTAAGCCCACAAACAGCAATGCCGAGGAGGTAGCAATGATAGACATCATGCCTTCCATCATCGTAACGCTCTTTACGGACTTCCATGCCGGAATGGTTCTCGGCCTCGCCTGGGCGACTACAGCGCTCATCGCTTACCGGATAAGCAGAACGGCGGTAGAGAATACCGCTCGCGGAAGAGCTCGTGGAGACCGCGATCCCCGGCAGCCTAGTTTTTCCATCTCCCCGATTCAGGCTCATAGCTGCAGAGCCAGTGGCGGCTGCTCAGAGAGCCCTTCCACTCAACGGTTCGCGCAAGACAGGCCCGGCATCCGAGCCTGAACTCACAGGCTGTGCATGAGGTGATACTGCTTCGTGCAGTCGCTGCGAAGCGGTCGAAGAAGCCCCCGCCGAGAACTGCAGCGAGATCCTTTTCGTTCAGGCTCGCGACAGCGGTCTTCCATCCCGGACAGGGCTTGACCGAGCCGTCGGCGGCGATGAACAGTGCGTTATGGAAGCAGTAATGCCGCTGGCTGTTGATCATGAACTGCCTGAGATCGACGGCCATGGCAGCGGGGTCCTGCGGAGCGACGACCTTTCCGATGCGCTCCGGGGAATGCTGACCGGGAAGACCGTAGACGAGAAAACTGATCCCTTCAGCCCCCTCCGACATGATGAAATCCGCTGCAGCAAGCGCCCGCTCTTCGCGACCGACCCCGGCAGGGATTTTCGCAGTGAAGGGGATGCCCCGCGAGACAAGACGGCTGATCGCGTTGAGCAGGGAGCCGTAGCTGGACGGGCGCCCTGCTGCACGATCGAAAGCCCGCGCATCCGGGGCTGCAAAAGGCAGGGTCAGGCGTACATCAAAGGAACACAGCCGTTCTATCGTTTCTGAATCGACGAGGCCGGTGGTGTGCAGCTCTGTCTTCATACCGAGGCGGGCGGCAAGCTCGAGGAGCTGCCAGAGCCTTTCGGCCTCTCTGAACGGTTCTCCGCCGGCGATGACCAGGCGGTCGAAGCCGAGCGACCGGAGCAGCTCGACGCCACGGACGACCCGCTCCATAGGGACCGGAGGGCTTTCCGTATCGCCCTCCGGCGACACGAAGCAGCCGCAAGCCTCGGCAGTAAGCGCACCTTTGGAGGAGCACCAGGCGCAGTCATAGAGGCACTCCCGGGCAAGCTCTACCGTGACAGTCCCTCCCTGGAAGTTGAACCCCTCTTTCTTGACCTGCAGATCGAGGGCCCATGGCCGGTAGCCCTCGGCAGCAAAGGGATGCGGCGCGTACTCTCCGACGCGCAGGCGGACCAATGCATCGAGGTATTGCCTGAGCTCATCGCAGGGGAGGCTGCTCCGCTCTGCCGCCTCTTCGATCGGACGCCCTTTAGCCACGAGCGCCAGGGCCCCGGCTACCTCCCGCCCGTTGAACCAGTAAAGCTTCCTGTCGAAGAGGTCGTGGATGACGGAACCGCACGCGCCGCGGACAAACTGCGCATGCGGCAGAAGCACGAAGTGGGTATCGTTGCCGGGAAAGACCATTACCCGGCATCCAGAAAGCGGTAGCGATCGACCAGGGGGTCGCCGAAGGAGAGCGCATCAGGCGTCTCTTCGAGAAGGGAATAGAGCGTAACCAGCTTGTCCAGGGCTACGGCGCGGGCAAAGCGGCACTGCTCCTCGGGAAAGTGAAACCCGCCGTCACGGCCTGCGTGGGCAAAGCAGAGGTGGCACATGCCGCGAGCCCAGCAGCGATCGCACGAGGGCAGGGATGCATGATAGCGCTGCATCACCTCGTTGCAGCGCTCCATATCGAGCCCTTCATGCACAGAGCCTATCGGGAACTCCTCGGATATCCGCTCGCAGATATGGAAGACCCCGTCGGTAGCCACCGTCAGTCTCCTGCCCGGCTGGCAGGTGCCGGTGAAATGGTCGTGACACCCTCCGCCGAATTTCATGATCCGGCCGTAGGCGCCGATGAGCGACTCCTCGACGTAGTGGTAGAGAAAGGAGCCCTGGAGCACGGGAACCTTATTGCGTTTACGCGAGAAGTACTCGTCGAGAACACGGTCGTGCTGCTGCCGATAGCGGCCCGGGTCAAAAGGATAGCGCTGGTGAAAATCGCCCGTCGCAAGGTCTCTCAAGACATTGACGAAGGCGATCTGCGGGGCCTTCTGGGCGGGGTCATCGAAGAAGCGGCAGATCGCTTCCAGGTCGGAGTTGCCGTTGATCGTCACCAATGCCCGCACCTGCTCGTTGAAGTATGCTTTGTCCATGGAGCGGAGCAGCTCCAGGTTGCGCCGGACTGCGTCAAAGGTCCCTTTTCCTGATGGAAAACGGCGATAGCGGTCATGCTCTGCCGCAGGCCCGTCGAGACTGCAGTTGAGGCCGATGCGATTGCTCACGAGGAAACGGGCCGCCTTCTTCGTCAGCGCGGTAAGATTGCTCGTCAGAGAGAAGTGCAGTCTGAAGCGGCCGCTGCTCCGCGAGCGAGCGTACCCGATGACCTCCTCGAGCATATCGCTGCAGAGCAGGGGCTCTCCTCCGTAAAAACTTATGTCGAGCTTGCGGTCCGGGATCGAACGGAAGTAGTCGGTATCATTAAGCGATAAAAAGATATCGACCGCCTTCAGGGCCGTCTCCCGCGACATGAACGATTTGCCGAGCGGCTCAAAGCCCCGGTAGAGGCCTGAGTAGATGCAGTAGTCGCAGCGCAGGTTGCAGTCTTTCGTGAGCACCAGGATGAGATTGCTCAACGTGCTCGGGGCAGGCGTCCACACACGAGATTGTACGGAGGAGCGGGCGAGATCATCCGTTATTCCGGCCGCGCGGCCCGGGCAGCAGCGGTGCGCTGCGCCGAAGGCGCGGGCAGTGCGCCGCCACGTGAGCATGTACGCGGACAGCGCCGAGACGCCGTTCTCTCCAGCGGCAGCAGCCCTCAGCGCATCATCCCCTGCCTCATAGAGCGCAGCGCACTGCTCCCCTGATACCGGCCGGCAGAGGGGATGGGCAGTGAGCGTAGCCGCATCGAAAAGGTACTGCGCGCCAGAACGGGTGGTAAAGATCAGGAACTGAGGATGCTCGAATACCGATGCATCTCCCGCAGCCGAAGAGCTCATCCCGTATGCCGGTCAGTCGCTGATACGGCTAAAACGCTTTTGCCGCATGCCCGGCCACAGCGCCGGTCGCTCCCAGCGCAGCGGTCATGGTCGCAGCGCAGGCGCTGCAGAGAGCGCATGCGGTACAGGCAGTGCACAGGTCGCACTCTGCCGTAGGTCCGAATTTATCG
Source organism: Nitrospirota bacterium (assembly GCA_040752355.1). Lineage (NCBI taxonomy): Bacteria > Pseudomonadati > Nitrospirota > Nitrospirota bacterium. The sequence goes on from JBFMHE010000019.1 coordinate 9,098, forward strand.
ACGAGCTCGGACGGAAGCGCCGGCGTAAGGCCGGAGTCTTTTAGAATCTTGATATATATCCTGTAATAGTCGGCGGGCTGGGGCTCCTTTTTCGTCATCAGCGCCATGACCTCTTTCTTTACCTTCTCCTCATTTTTCCGGATTTCCTGGTAGATGGCGCGATCTATGCTGTTGGTGAACGCTCCTGTCTTCGAGAGCTTGACCAGCTTTCCGAGTGCTTCCTGCGCTGATTTTTTTGCCGCCTTAGCCTGTTCGGGCGTACTCTGCTTGCTCCTGAAGTCTTTTCCGAATTCCTCGACGACCTTAATGTTCTTTGCAGCAGCAGCCGGCAGCTTCTTGATCACTGGCATAAGCTCCCCCTTCTTCAGTAGTTGGTTATAAAAGGTTTACCATAGAAAGGGAATCAAGTCAAGCCCTTATCTTCTTTATAGAGGGATCGCTGTCATGAGCGGCTCGGGCGACGAGCTGCTCTACAATGAGATATGCCGATAGACATAAAACTGTCATTGCAAGGAGGCCGCCTGAGGCGGACGACGAAGCAATCTCCCAGTTCTCCGGAACGGGTCCCCCTTTATTTGACAAACTGCCGGAGAGGTATTAAGATAGTACATCTTTGATTTTGCTGTCATTTGAGGGGGGGACGATGGCAGTTATTCAAAAATCGAAAAGGATTTATCCCGAAGTCCACGCACGCTCCGCTTCCAGAGCTCATAGCTGCACGCTCATGTCCGTATCGCCAAGCGCTGCACAGGAGTGCGCGAGGACACCCTGCTTCTCAAGGGCGCCTCTGTCAACGAGAGGAGAGAGAGATGCCGATCAGATATAAGATCTTTGAGGATAGAAAGCTTGTGTACGCTGCTGGAGAGGGAAAAGTCACCATTGATGATTTATTGCGGCACATTGAAACGCTCGCCCGGGACTCAACGTATGTTCCTCCGATGAAAAAGCTGGTGGATTACAGCAATGCGGAAATTCTCGGCCTCACGATCGAAGAATTACAGAAGTTTACCGAGCTGAAAGCGCGACTTAAAGATGCATTCAAGGGCGAGATGTGCGCCATAGTGGTGAAGCACGACCTGGACTTCGGCATGGCGAGGATGCATGGCGTAAAGCTTGAACCCTCGAAAATTGAGACGAATGTCTTCAGAGACATCAAAAGCGCCCTGAAGTGGCTCGATGTAGGGTTATCGGAAGAGGAGATGAAATTTTGATGGCGAAGAGATACAACCAGCGGCACTGCTGAGCTTGCCGAAGACCTGGAGCTGAAGAAAGAGATCGTGCAGAAGCGGGAGTTTCTGAAGCCGTTTGTTGAGAAGGCGGGATACGAGTCTTTGGCTGTGTACCGGATGAAAAAGGGCGTGGCCACCGTCTGGACCTTCGCGACCAATCTCGCACCGAAAGAGTTTATAGAATTATAGTCACTGGTTCCAGACAGTCTCCTCGTACTTGACTTTATGTATATATAAAATATAGCATCTGTATATACAGATACAGGGAGAGGTGATACATGAAATCATCGGTTAAGATGACCTCGATACGGCTCGATACCAAGCTGGCTGATGAGGCAGTGAGAGCGCTTGGCGCCAAAAGCAGGAGCGAGGCAGTGCATACTGCGCTGCGTGAAATTGTTGCCCTCAATAAGTTTAAGGAATTGATGTCAAAGCACGGCGGGAAGTTACTTTTCGAGGCGCATGGGAAGTAAGATATACCTCTTTGACACTTCGATTTTTATAGATCACCTGAGGACAAACAAATACAGTTCTCATTTCCAGAACCTGCATGGCATCATCAGAAGTTCATCAGTTGTTCTTTCTGAATTAGCCAGGGGAGCGACAAAAGAAGCCGAACGGGATTTCGTACGTACCCTCGCAAAGAATCACCTTATCCTCACCCCAACTGAAAAAAATTGGTTGGAATCCGGAGAACTGTTATCAAAGATGTACAAGGATAACGGTTTTACGCCAGAAAAGCTCAGGGATTTGCATTTTGATGTTCTGATCGCCCTTACTGCACGAAATCACGGAGCAACGATTGTTACCTCAAATAGAGCTGACTTTGAATTAATAAAGGCATACAAGAGTTTTGATCTCGAAGTCTGGTGAAATCTTCCACACAAGGTACTTAGCGAGACGGAGGAGCGGCCCCATTCCCCTCTGCAATTTTCCAGATAATCTCGAAGTTGCAGATAATCACCAGCAGCTCTCCGTCTTTATCCCTGATGGTCCGGCCGCTGGCATCGATGGCGAGGAGCAGGTCATTAGGCTTCAGCAGCGATCCGTCGTAGCCGGCATTCCCGAGGTTCGCTTTCACCTTGTCCAGCAGCATGCGGCACTGGGCCTCGGTGATAAGCTCCCGATAGACCGCCTTCGTGAGGTCGACCGGCACGAGGAGCGGTCCCGCCTCATCGGCGACCCAGTGGTCGGGGCCGTTGTAGTAGCCGCGTATCGTAATGTAGTTGTGGTTCTCCTGGAGAATGGGATTGCCTTCGGGATCGAGAATATCCCTGTGCGACTCGTACCTCCTCAGGTCGGCAGATGCCTCGACCTTGTCGGTACCGGTCATGTAGATAGCCCGTATATAAACGCAGGGGATGCCGAGCCGGTTCAGGGTGTGCGCAATCGCGAATTCTTCGAAGGGGCTGTTGATGCCGAGCTCGCGGATCCTCGCAGGATGCTCCTCTTCGCTTTCCCCCGGCAGCTCGCCGACCCGCGAGGTCTCCCAGACGAGGTGGATGTTGTCCTTGGTAATGGTGTAGAAGACCTCTTTTGTTTCGGACAGCCTGATGGAGGGGGTTTTTCTCCACCGCTCGGGCAGGAAGTAGTCGAAGAGGCGCGCATTCTTCCCCACCACCCAGAGATGGCCGCCGGTGCTCTCTGCATGGCCGTAGATATAGGGCACGCTGAAGATTTCCGTAGCCGATAAATGGGGCGGCAGAGGAGTCGGGGTGAAGCGGTCGCGCTGGTCATCGAGATAGGAATGCCGCCTGCAGTTCTTCACCTCCTCCTCATGATCGGAGGTGCGCAGCAGCAGCTCGTAGTCGATCACCGAGTAGCTGCCGGCGTATATCAATTGATACAGGTATTCTATCTGGCCTTTTGAGGGGTCCAAGGCCTGCGTTTGTCCCAGCTCGATAATGCGCTGTGTGTCCTCTCCGCTGATGATGATATGCTCCGGCTTCATGTCCGCCACCAGGTAACCCTTCTTATCCAGGTCTGCCATGACGTAGTGGTTGATCCTGGTCAGGTGGTGAGCGCGCTCTTCATCATTGATATCGATATGGGCGAAGGCCTCCTTGATGTTATGGCCCTCGATCCATTCGTAGATCATTTTGTACTGCTTGAGGATATCCAGGTCGATGCCGGGATGCTTGGCCCGGATGCGGTTGATCCTCGCCTTTGACCGCCCGCTCTGCCAGGGCTGCATCGTCTCGGGCGGGACATAGATCGCGAGGGGGCGCTGGGTGCGTATCTTCAGCTCCTTCGGCCCGTACCGGCTCTCCCGCAGCTCCATGACGAGAGAGAACTCTTCCCAGGGGCTGTTGAACTCGGCATCGCAGAACTCCTGCAGCGTATGGGTGTTGAGCGGCACGTCCTCGCCGACGCGGCAATTCTTGACTACCAGGTCGAGGCTCGTGCCGCGGACCTCTCTGGTCGGCAGGCGGTAGACGGAACCGGTGCCTTCGAGCCGTACCTTGTGCCTGTTGAACCACCCTGCCTCATACCAGTTATGCGTATCCAGATGCTCCTGGTATCTCTCGGCGAACCGCGTCAGATAGAGGTCGCCTCCCTCGCCGGTCTTCACGTGGGCATAGACGACCCCCAGGACATTGACGAGTGTTTTCTTAGCGGGTTTAGGGTGCATAATAATTCATAGTAACTATTGAGTAGATTGAGCAGGCAGAAAGGATCAGCCCAGCCGCCGGGCAAATTCCTGGAGCTGTTTCTTCAAGCGCTCCGGCAGGCGGTCGCCGAAAAGAGCGAAATGTTTCTCGATATCCGGTATCTCGGCCTTCCAGGCAGCGGTGTCGATGCTCATGAGCTCCCGCATGTTTTCAGCAGACAGGGAGAGGCCGCTGAGATCGAGCTCGCCCTCCTTCGGCATCAAGCCGATGGGCGTCTCCACGGCTCCGACCTTGCCCTCGACACGCTCGCACATCCACTTCAGCACGCGGCTGTTGTCGCTGAAGCCGGGCCAGAGGAACTTGCCGTCCTCGCTCTTCCTGAACCAGTTGACATAGAAAACTCTCGGGGCCTTGTCGCCGAGACGGTCGCCCATGGCGAGCCAGTGCTCGAAATAGTCGCCCATGTTGTACCCGCAGAACGGCTTCATCGCAAAGGGATCGCGCCTGATATTGCCCACAGCCCCGATGTTGGCTGCCGTCGTCTCGGAAGCGGCCGTAGCGCCGAGGAAGACGCCGTGGTCCCAGTTGTACGCCTCATGGACAAGGGGCGCTACGCTCGCGCGGCGGCCGCCGAAGATGAAGATATCGATAGGAACGCCCTCGGGCTTCTCCCAGTCCTTGCACATCGCCGGGCATTGCGCAGCAGGGGCGGTAAAGCGCGCATTCGGGTGGGCGGCGTCACGGGTGCTCGCAGGGGTCCAGTCATTGCCTTTCCAGTCTATGGCATGCGCCGGCTCATCGCCGTCCATGCCCTCCCACCAGACATCGCCGCCATCGGTCAGCGCGCAGTTGGTGAAGATCACATTCTCCTTCAGGGTATCCATCGCCATGGGATTGGTGCCGTACGACGTTCCCGGCGCAACACCGAAGAAGCCGTTCTCGGGGTTGATGGCATACAGCCTTCCGTCAGCGCCCACCCTCATCCAGGCGATGTCGTCGCCGATGCATTCGCACTTCCAGCCGGGGATCGAGGGCCGCATCATGGCGAGATTCGTCTTGCCGCAGGCTGAGGGAAAAGCAGCCGCTATATGGAACTGCTTCCCTTCGGGATTCGTCAGGCGGAGGATCAGCATATGCTCCGCCATCCATCCCTCGCGCCGGGCCATGGCAGAGGCGATGCGGAGGGCGAGGCACTTCTTGCCGAGCAGGGCGTTGCCGCCGTAGCCCGAGCCGTAGGACCAGATCAGGTTCTCTTCAGGGAAGTGGCTGATATACTTCCGCTCGATCGGGGCGCAGGGCCACGCGGTATCTTTCTGTCCCGGAGCGAGAGGAGCGCCGACAGAGTGGAGGCAGGGGATGAAGTCGCCGTCGGCGCCGAGCAGGTCGAGAACGCGCGAGCTGACGCGGGTCATGATATGCATATTGACGACGACATAGGGACTGTCGCTTATCTCGATGCCGATCTTCGCCATGGGGGAGCCGACGGGCCCCATCGAGAAGGGGATGACATACATCGTGCGGCCTTTCATGCAGCCCTCGTAGAGACCGAGCATGATCTTCTTCAGCTCGCCGGGATCGATCCAGTTGTTCGTAGGGCCCGCCTCTGCCCTGGAGGAGGTGCTTATATACGTGCGGTCCTCGACGCGGGCCACATCGCTCGGGTCCGACCTGAAAAGAAAGCTGTTGGGGCGCTTCTTGAGCGGGATGGCGATGCCGCTCCCGAGCAGCGTTCGGATCATCCGGTCATATTCCTCTTTGGAGCCGTTGCAGATATAGATATCGTCGGGCCGGCAGAGCTCCGCCACCTCCTCGATCCATCGGCTGAGCTTCTCGTTCCTCAGAGTAACATTCACGATTCTCTCCTCACCCGCAGCGTGCTGCAGACCGGGCAGGCGGGGTCCTTGTACGCCCTGTATTTTCTGAACTCTACGTTCTTGCCGTCCCACACGAGGATCTTGCCCTTGAGGTTCTCGCCGACGCCGGTGAAGTATTTGATGACCTCGAGGGCTTGAAGCGAGCCGATGACGCCCGGCGTTGCGCCGACGACCGGGAAGACCTCGGAGGGCGGCGGTTCGGGGAACATGCATTTGAGGCACTGCGTCTCGGGCGGGGTAAGAAAGCTGAGCCGCCCCTCCATGCCCCAGATGCTGCCGTAGACGAGGGGGATATTCTTTCTGATAGCGCACTCGTTCAGAAGATAGCGCGTCGGGAAGTTGTCCATGCAGTCGACGACCAGGTCGGCGTTGCCGACGAGGGCATCGACGTTCTCGGCTACGATCTTATCGGTAAAGGCGATGACATTGACATGGGGGTTCAGCTCCTTGAGGGTCTGCTCTGCCGAGATCGCCTTGTTCGTACCGATCCTGCCGTGGTTGTGGAGGATCTGGCGGTTGAGGTTCGACCAGTCGGGGGAATCGAAGTCGCAGATCCGTATGTTCCCGATCCCGGCTACGGCGAGGTAGATCGAGACCGGCGAGCCGAGCCCGCCTGCCCCGGCGATAAAAATGGTGGAGCGCTTCAGCTTCTGCTGGATCTCCTCGCCCCACGTGTCCATCATCATCTGGCGTGTATACCTCTTCAGCTCCTCCTGCGACAGCATCTCCGTACCTCCTTACAGCAGTCCCATCGTCCGTCTGACGACCTGCATCGTGCTTTCCGCCTCGCGCCGCGCCTTTTCAGCGCCTTTCTTCGCGATATCGAAGAGCATATCGGGCTTGTCGATGAGCTCGTTCCGCCGCTTCCAGATCGGCTCGAGATAGGCGAAGACATTCTTTATGAGTATCTTCTTGCAGTCGATACACCCGATCTCCGCGGTCCTGCAGCCGCGATCGACAAATTCCTGCTCTTCCTTCGACGAGAATATCTTATGCAGGTCATGCACCGGCGACAGCTCGGGGTTTCCCTTATCCGTCCTCCGCTTCCGCGCAGGGTCGGTCATCATGGTCCGTATCTTCTGCTCAACCACCTCCGGCGTATCGCTCAGGTAGATTGCATTGTCATAGCTCTTCGACATCTTCCTCCCGTCCAGGCCCACGACCTTCGGGAACCGGGTGAGCAGCGCCTCGGGCTCGGGAAAGACCTCTTTCTCGTAGAGATGATTGAACCTCCGGGCGATCTCCCGCGAAATCTCGAGGTGCGGGACCTGATCGATGCCGACCGGCACATGCCTGGCGCGGTAGATGATGATATCGGCGGTCTGGAGCACCGGATAGCCGAGAAAGCCGTAGGTCGAGAGGTCCCGGTCCTGCAGCTGCTCCTGCTTCTCCTTGTAGGTCGGTACCCGCTCGAGCCAGCCCAGGGGCGTGATCATCGAGAGGAGGAGATGCAGCTCCGCATGCTGGGGCACCATCGACTGGATGAAGATGGTCGATTTGTCGGGATCGAGCCCCGCGGCGAGGAAGTTGATGAGGAGGTCCTTCGTACTCTCCTGGATAGAGGCCGGGTTCGTATAGCCCGTAGTCAGGGCGTGCCAGTCTGCCACGAAGTAGAAGCAGTCGTACTTGTCCTGAAGCTCGACCCAGTTCTTGAGGGCGCCGACCAGGTTGCCGAGATGCACCTTGCCGCTCGCCTGCATGCCGCTGAGCACACGCTCTCTATTCATAGGACCTCCTGTATATAAAGAACATAACTGCCGGAGACCACCCGCTCACACCAGGCCGATGATGCTGTAGAACAGGCTCGCCAGGGGCAAAACTATATACCGGGCGATCCCGGTGGCTACCAGTACGAGCACGATGATCATTCCGAACGGCTCGACCCTGCCCAGGGCCTCTGACTGCCGATGGGGCAAGAGCCCCATCAGCACCCTTCCGCCGTCGAGGGGCGGAATCGGTATCAGGTTGAAGGAGGCGAGGACGATGTTGATTCCCACGCTCGCCGTAAGCATCATCACGATCGGCTTGATAATGCTCCCTGCAACCGTTTCCGAAGCGAAGGCGGCTGCCGGTGCTGCCACATACTTGAGGAGCAGAACGCTTATCAGGGCGATCAGGATATTCGTTACCGGGCCGCCCGCCGCAGAAAGGGCCATATCCCGCTTCGGGTTCTTGAAATTATAGGGATTTATGGGGACAGGCTTGGCGTAGCCGAATACGAACTGGCCGTTGGTGAAGATGAAGAGCAGCAGCGGCATGAGGACCGTTCCGAAGGGGTCGATATGGGCGACAGGGTTCAGGGTGAGCCTGCCCAGCATCTTCGCCGTAGGGTCTCCGAGCTTGTTCGCTATGAAGCCGTGTGAGATCTCGTGCAGAATGATGGCGAGCATGATCGGCACGGCCGAAATAATGATCTGTCTGATGATGTAAGCGGGTTCCACGTCGCTCTGCTCCATTCTATGGCGAGCACGGCACTTCATGCTCACTCGCTAACACAAGGATTTACCATGCGGGGTACGCATATGTATAGACTGTTCCGCTATATACTACATAGTAATAGTAGTAGTCATGTATTATGTCAAAATAGCGGACAAAAAGCAAAACGCGCGGGTCATCGCGGCACAGGGAGGTAATCGGCGCCCGAGAGGGGATATTACCTCAGGAGCCTCGATGAGTTTACGAAGACGAGGACATCGGGCATGACATGCGCCACCGCAGCCATGGCCGGCGAGAGGATACCCATGGACGCAAGGCTGATGCCGACGACATTAAAGAGGATGCCGAGGGTGAGGTTCTGCTTGATCACTCTGTAGGTGTTCCTGCCGATCCTGACGGTCTCGGGGATCTGCTGCCACTCGTCGCGCATCAAGGCCACTGCTGACGCCTCGATGGCAGCGCCCGAGCCCACAGCGCCCATGGCGATGCCCACATGGGCCTGCGCCAGCGCCGGCGCATCGTTGATGCCGTCGCCGATCATGAGCACGCGCTTGCCCTGGGCAGCGAGCTCCTTTATTCTCGCGACCTTGTCTTCCGGGAGGAGCTGGGCCATGACGTTCCGTATTCCGAGCGACGAGGCGATGACCTGCGCGGTCCTGGGGTTGTCGCCGGTGAGCATCACGGGCTCGCTGAAGCCGAGGCGCTTCAGCTCGGCGATCGCCTCGACCGTGCCCTCCCGTACAATGTCAGCCACGCTCACTGCACCGCAGATGGCGCCGTTATGGGCCACGAGGAGCACGGTATTTCCTTCCTCTTCTTTGGCTCTGAGGTACGCTTCCACCTCTTCGGAGAGCGTGATGTCCTGGTTCCTGAGCAGCTCCCTGCTGCCGAGCAGGATCCGCTCTCCATCGACGACCGCCTCGATGCCCATGCCGGGGACAACCGTGTACTCCTCGGGATCGGGAGCGATGATACCCATTTCTGATGCCTTCTTGAGAATCGCCTTTGCGAGAGGATGCTCGGAGTAGCGTTCAGCGCCCGCAGTGTAGGACAGGATCCGTTCATTGCTGCATCCCGCAAACCCCCTCACTTCGGTAACCACGGGGTCGCCGAGAGTGAGCGTGCCGGTCTTGTCCATGACCAGCGTATCCACCGCAGCGAGGGATTCGAGATACCTGCCGCCCTTGATGATGATGCCCCGTCTCGCGGCCTTGCCCATACTGGCGACCATGGCGAGCGGCGTTGCGATAGCGACAGTGCAGGGACAGGCGACCACGAGCACGGCGATGGCGGTGGTGATGTTCCCGGTTACAACAAAGACGAGGATCGCGATGGCCAGGATCGCGGGGGTGAAGTACGCGGCGAACCGGTCGGCGACCCGCTGGACTTTGGCCTTCGACGACTCAGCCTCTTCAACGAGCCTGATGATCCGTGCATAGGTCGTATCTTCTCCGGTGTGGGTCACCTTGACGAAGAGGATGCCGAGCTGGTTGATCGTGGCTGCATAGACCTGGTCGCCTTCCTTTTTCTCGACCGGGATCGACTCTCCGGTGATAGGCGCCTGGTTCACCGAGCCCCGTCCCGAAACGATGATGCCTTCGACAGGTATCTTCTCCCCGGCCTTGACCACAACGATATCGCCCCGGCCGACCTCCCTTATGGGCACCTCGACCTCATAGGCATCGCGTTTTACTCTCGCGGTCTTCGGCGCCATCTCGATGAGATCGCGGATCGCCCTGCGCGACCGGTCCATGGTGAACGAATCGAGGAGCCCGGCGATGAGCATGAAGAAGGCGATGATCGCTGCGGAGCGGAATTCACCGATAGCCGTCGATGCGGTAACGCCGAGGGCCATGAACACGTCGGCGGTGATGGCCCGCTCTTTCAGATCGATCACGGCGTGCTTCACGAGCGGGTAGCCGCCGATCAGCACCGCAAGTATCGAGAAGAGATCGAAAGGAAACCCGAAAACCGTTACCGCAGACCACTTTGTATAGCTCAGGCCGATGAGCAGGAGCACCAGTCCGAGCCGCGAGAGATCGAAGGCATGAGCGGAGCGGCCGAAGAGACGGGAGAGGAGGTTTCCCTCTGCCCGGGGCGCCTCTCGTTCCGCAATCGTGAACCCGAGCCCTTGAATCGTATCGACAAGGGTCTTCTCCCTGACAAGCGCAGGATCGAAATGGATATCTATCTTCTGCGTGCTCAGGTAGATCGTGACCCCTTCTACACCCTTGTGTCTCATGAGCCCCCGCTCGGCCTTTTCCGCGCAGGTAGCGCAATCCAGCCCGCCCACTTCAAGGCTGAGAACCCGTATATTTTCTTTCACAGCAGCCTTATTCATCTTCCTTTACATGCCTCAGACATTCGTTGAAAAGATTGTTGATATGTTCGTCATCGAGGGAATAGAAGACCATCTTTCCCTCCTTCCGGTACGTAACGAGCCGCATGGTCCTCAGAATTCTCAATTGGTGGGATACCGCGGAGCGTGTCGTGTTGAGCAGGGTGGCGATATCGCAGACGCAGAGCTCGGCGATCGAGAGGGCATGGACTATCTTGGTCCGCGTCGGGTCTCCCAGCACCCTGAAGGTCTCGGCGATGCGCTGCACCACCTCCTCGGGGTTCATCGCCCGTGCCACGGAGGAGACTTTATCGTGGTCCACGCAGGAGGTCTCGCATATCTCCGCCCTGCCCTCGGCCTTCCTGCCGCTCTTCCCCTGCTGTGCTCTGCGCATCCGGTCTCTTCCCTCCTGAACGCCGGCTGAGCTGCCGGGCAACGATTGAACAGTTGTTCAACTGTTATTATAAAGAGGATGCCCGCCGTAAGTAAAGCGGGAGCAGCATCCGCCATCTGCCGCATTTTGTATAATATTCTCATGAAACGGTTCGTCCTTGCCATCACCGGCGCGAGCGGCTCGATCTTCGGGGTACGGATCCTCGAAGAGCTCCTGAAGAGCGCCGAGGTGCATCTCGTCATATCGTCGAACACCTTCCCGATAATCAAGGACGAGACCGGCATCGCCTGGTCCGGCGAGACCCAGGCCATTGTACGGAAGCAGTTCGCCACCGACAGGCTCCACTTTCATGAAGACAGGCATATGTATGCTCCGGTGGCGAGCGGCTCGTTCAAGACGGACGGTATGCTGGTCGTCCCCTGCTCGATGAAGACCCTCGCCGGCATCGCCAACGGCTATGCAAACAACCTGATCGAGCGCGCCGCGGATGTCACCATCAAGGAGGGACGGCCGCTCCTCCTCGCTCCCCGCGAAATGCCCTTCAGCCCCCTCCACCTCGAAAATATGCTGAAACTGGCCCGGCTCGGCATAACCATCGCGCCGCCTGTACCCGCCTTCTACCAGCAGCCCCGGAGCCTGGACGATATGGTGGATTTCATCGTCGGCAAGATGCTCGACCGCTTCGGAGTCGAGCATGAATTGTTCAAGCGATGGGGAAGTTAAGCCCTTTTGACTTACGTCAATGCCGGCGCGCCTTCCATTTGCTATACTGTAATCATGAAAGAGAGTTGCCCTGGCAGCAAAGAGATAACCAGCCCAACCCCGGAAGAGATCATCTGCGCCTTCTGCACCCATAAGAACGAGATATGGTCGGATGAGCCGGACATGACCTGCAAGGGATGCGGCAAGACCATCACGCGAGACATGATCCCCTCATGCATCGAATGGTGCCCTGCGGCCAGGGAGTGCGTCGGCGCCGAAAAGTACGAACGGTTGATAAAAAAGCTGAGAGAGCAGTCCCCCTCGCGGCCCGGCGCTCCGGCATCGTAACCGTCAGATAGACAGAATTCTCTTCCCCCTGCGGGAAGACGATAGGGGAGAGGCGCTCTTCCCCCAGCAGCCTCTCCCCTCCTTGTTTATCCTGTAGCGCTGCTTGAATCACTCCCTCTCTATCCTGTATGCTTTAATTTGTGATCGGTATACTCCTTCTCAACATGGGCGGACCGGACTCGCCGGGAGCGGTAAAACCCTTCCTTTATAACCTCTTTTCCGACAGGGATATCATCAGGCTCGGCCCCGCGTTCCTCCAGAAGCCGATCGCTTCGATCATCATAGCCCTGCGGCTGAAAAAAGCGATCGGGACCTATGGCCTGATCGGCGGCAAGTCACCTCTGATCGAGATTACGGCAGCGCAGGCGAAGGCGCTCGAGGCGGTCCTGAGCTCGTCAACCGTCGCGGACCGCCCGTCGCCAGGCTTTACGGTCGGCGTCGGCATGAGATACTGGCATCCCTTCGTGAAAGAGACCCTCGAAGAGATGGTGCGGAAAGGGATAACGAAGATCATCGGCCTGAGCCTCTATCCTCACTACTCGGTCGCCACGACCGGCTCGTCGGTAAAGGAGTTCGAGGCGGTCGCCTCCCGGTACCCCGTGGAATACACCAGCATCACCTCGTGGTTCGATCACCCCCTTTATATCGATGCGCTGGCAGAGAAGATCCGGGAGGGGATGGCACGATTTGAAAAGAAGCCCGCGGTGCTCTTCAGCGCCCATAGCCTTCCGCAGAAATTCGTCGATGCCGGCGACCCTTACGTACAGGAGATTCAGGGAACCGTCACCGCCCTCGCCAGGAAGATCGATATGGAGTGGTATCTCTCCTACCAGAGCAAGACCGGGCCGGTGAAGTGGCTCGAGCCGACCACCGAGCATATGCTCCATGAGCTGGCAAACAAGGGGGTCCGGGATCTCCTCGTCGTCCCGATCAGCTTCGTCTCGGACCATATCGAGACACTCTACGAAATAGATATCCTCTACAGGGAGATGGCGGAGGGATTCGGCGTAGAGAACTTCAGGCGCACAGAGTCCCTGAACACGTCTCCCCGATTCATCGAGGCGCTCGCAGCTATCGCGCTGCAGAAGGCGAAGGAGGCGGGATGGGCTTAATCATGCTGCATCTATGAGGAGAGGTGGCCATGTCTAACTACGATGCCGTTGTGATCGGGGCGGGTATCAGCGGACTGAGCTTTGCCCATTATTGCGGGAGGGAGGGGCTGAAGACGGTCGTGATCGAAAAGAGCGACCGGGTCGGCGGTACGCTGCATTCCCACCGCTTCGAGGATGCGGGCGGGTTCTGGCTCGAGCTCGGCGCACACACCTGCTACAACTCTTATCGCCACCTTATCGGCGTGCTCGAAGACTGCAAAGCCCTGAACAGGCTGCTTCCCCGCGAAAAAGTTCCTTTCAAAATGCTCGCAGACAGCAGGGCAGTCTCCATCCCTTCGAAGCTCAATTTCCTGGAGCTCATGCTCTCGGGCTACCGCCTGTTCACCCTCAAGCAGGAAGGCAGGAGCGTCGAAGACTACTACGCGAAGATCGTGGGCCGCGCGAACTTCGACCACGTCATAGGCCCTGCCATGAACGCCGTCATATCGCAGAAGGCGAATGACTTCCCGGCTGACCTGCTCTTCAAGAAACGGCTCCGCAGAAAGGATATCCTGAAAAAGTTCACCCTCACCGGCGGGGTCCAGACGATCGCCGATTCGATCGCGGCTGAGCAGAGCTTCGATATCGTCACCGGGAGAGAGGTGCTCTCGGTCAAGTCGACCGGCAGCCTCTTCAAGGTGAACGTCGACGGTGCCCATTACGAAGCCGAGACGCTCGTCCTCGCCACCCCTGCATCGGTCGCAGCGCGCCTTCTCCGGGAGGTCTTCCCCAAAGTAGCGGAAGAGCTCGCGCGGATCAAGGTCGAGCCGGTCGAGTCGGTAGGCGTAGCAGTAAAAAGAGAGGCGGTTTCGATCCCCCCTGTCGCCGGACTGATTCCCTCTACCGACAGCTTCTATTCGGTGGTGAGCAGAGATACGGTACAGGACGCCGCTTACCGGGGCTTCACCTTCCATTTCAAACCGGGAATCTTGAACCGGGAGGCCAAGCTCAGGCGGATCGCCGAAGTGCTCGGCGTAGAGCAGCGGCTGATCGGGAATGCGGTGGAGAAGGAGAATTTCGTACCCGCCCTCAAGGTCGGACATCTCGAGGCGGTCGGCAGGGTCGATCAAGCTCTCGCCGGAAACCGCGTGTTTCTTACCGGGAACTACTTCGACGGCATGGCGATAGAGGACTGTGTCACGAGGTCGCTCAAAGAATTCCAAAGATTAAAGGCCGTAATGCGCAATGTGTGATGCGTGACGGGAGATATAAGGCCGCAGTTGCGAGAGCAAGCCAATCTTTCTCTTTTACTCATTACGCGTTACGCATCACGCATTACGGTCTTTTCGCCTCGCCCGGAGGCTAGCAGCTCCTTCAGAGGCTGCTCGCCACGATCCGCTTGGTGTCGTCGGCGATCAGGTGGCTGTCGACGCGGATGGAGTGGCTCTTGAGATGTCCTTCGAGCTGCCGCTTGGCAGCATGGCACACCTTTCGCAGCACATCGAAGCGCTTTCCATAATAGAGCCAGGGAAACATATCGTTGATGTCCGCGGTCTTGAAGGGCTGGAGCTCCTGGGAGCTGACTCCTGCATTCTTGAGGACCAGGAACGCATCGCCGGGAGCGGGCTTCGCTGCTTTCCACGCAGAGATCTTCAGAATATTCTCCCAGCCGAGGACGAGATGGATCCTCGACAGGCAGGCCTCCTCCGCGCTGTTGCACGTGGTGGCGATGTTCACAACAGCATCGAAGACACCCGATTCATTGTGGGCGATGATGTAGACATCATCCTTGAAATGAAAGAGCTCCTTGTGGGCCTGGCGCGAAAGCTCGCTGTCGCAGATAACCACCTCGTGGTTGTTTTTCAGATTATCGAGAGGAGACAACAGCGGCATAAAACAATTGTAGCACAGATGCGGCCGCTCGGCTTTACACGACTTCCTCGCGCCCTCTTTGCAGAGCTCCTTGACAGGCGATAACCGGTACCCGTACAATCTTGCACGGCAAAAAATTACCCCAACGAGGAACATACCATCATACCCATGCAGAAGAATCCCTATTTAAGCCGATGCCCCATAGGCTGCGACTCCACACTTGCTGCTACAGATATAGTAATGGAGGAAGGGCCCTTGCTGCGATGCAGCCACTGCGGCCAGCTCGTCAGCCAATGCACAGAGGCAGACTACATAGAGCGCCACAAGCAGTTCGATACCGAAGCGGGCACGGCTCCTGCGGGCACAGCCGCGGAGAGGAGCGTTAGACAGCATTCGAAGCGGCTCAAGAGAATTGAAACGTTCTGCGGGAAGCCCGCTCGAGAGATGCGGCTTTTGGATGTCGGCTGTTCCAGCGGCGATTTTTTACAGTCAGCCAAACGGAGGGGTTTTTCAGTAACGGGAGTAGAGCCTGCCGCTAAACCGGTGGAGACAGCACGTGCTCAGGGCCTTGATGTAAGACAGGGTTTTTTGCACGATGCAGCCTTTCCTGCTGGTTTCTTTGATGTGGCAACCCTCTTCGAGGTTGTTGAGCACTTGAGAGACCCCGTTGCACTGCTCGCAGAGTGCCATCGTATTCTCAAAAAGGATGGGCTGCTGGTTATCGGTACGGGGAATACGAACAGCTGGTCGGTCGGACTTATGAAAGAGAAATGGGACTATTTTGAGCTACATCACGGCCATGTCAGTTTCTTCAACCCCGGGTCGATGCGGGAGCTGGCGAGGAGAACAGGATTCACCCTCAGCGCCGTCGAGACGAAACGGGTAAGCCTCTACCAGGAAAAACATGTTTCGAAGCTCCGTTTCAGGCTTTCCAAAATTATCACCGACTCGCTTAATGAGCCTGCAAAGCTGTTGAACAAGGGGCATGCCGGACTTTTCTTCCTCAGAAAGAAGTAAGGTCACCTCCGGATCGATCCCCCGAAGACGCCCCGCACCTCTTCCAGTATCACCGGATGAATGCCCGGATTCCCTGCAACGATATTGCCGGTCGATAAATAGTCCGGGCCCCCTCCGAAGTCGGTGACGACGCCTCCGGCCTCGGCGACGAGCAGGCTTCCTGCAGCGACATCCCAGGCGCTCAGGCCGATCTCGTAGAAGGCCTCGCACCTGCCTGCAGCGAGATAGGCGAGGTCGAGGGCCGCTGAGCCGGCCCTCCGCAGGTCGCTCACCTTGAGGAGGATATTCTTGAACAAGATCAGATAGGGATCGATGAGATCCCGCCGCTTGAAGGGGAAGCCGGTAGCGATGAGGCTGTAGTGCGGATCGGCGGTCGCCGAGACCGCTATCCTCTTTCCGTTCAGGTACGCGCCTTTCCCTTTTTCTGCAGTGTAGAGGTCCCCGCGAAGCGGCTCGAAGACGGCGCCGGTTATGGTTTCCTGTTTGTACTCGAGCGCTATCGATACGGCAAAGACCGGGAACTGGTGGATGAAGTTAGTCGTCCCATCGAGCGGGTCGACGATCCAGCGATATCCCCCGGATGCCGCCTCATGGGTCGACTCCTCTGCGAGAATATGGTGATCGGGAAACCGCTCCTTGATCGTCCCGATAATGAGCCGCTCCGACTCTTTATCGACAGAGGTGACGAAATCGGAAGCCTGCTTCTGTCCGATGTCATCCTTCGAGACCCTGCCGAGATTGCGGAGAATAACCTCTCCGGCCCGGCGGGCGGCCTGTATGGCGGTCTCGAGAAATGCTCCTGTATCGTACAGTGTGCTCATCGATGCTCCCGGGGATGCTATTTTACTTCGTATACAGAAAGTTTAACAGAAATAAGGTTTGCTGCTTGTTAAAGTTCACCGGTTTAGAATATAGTAAATACGAAGGCTCATTCGTATGGCTGACAACGGCTCAAAAGTGGAAGAGATCATAGACGGCTTGACCTGCCCCAAAGCATTAAGCTGCTATAACTCGAAATTCAATAATCTCTGCAAAGCCCTGGACATAGGACTGGAATCATTTCTCATCTGCCTGGAAGAGAAGAAGAACGGCCCCCGGAGCTGCAAATTCTCGGTCCCCTTCGGCGATACCTTCTTCTGCCAATGCCCGCTCCGTGTCTACATCGCCAAATCACTCAAGAAATAGCTTACCGTAACCGCAGAATCGCGAGCGACTCTATATGATAGGTCTGCGGAAAGAAGTCGATCATGCGGACCGATTCCACGTCGTACCTGGCAGCTAACTTTTTCAGATCCCGTGCGAGTGTCGCCGGATTGCAGGAAATATAGACGATGCAGCCGGGCATGAGGGCGAGGACCCTTTCGACCGCCCGGTTCGAGAGCCCCAGCCGCGGAGGGTCGGTGATCAGGATATCGATACGTTCCTTTACCGCAAGCTGTTCTGCCGGCGACGTTACGAATCGGTAGTTCCTGATACGGTTGCGCTCCTTGTTACGCTCGCCGTCCTGAACGGCGGAGGGATTCTCTTCCAGGGCGATCACCGCTTCGGCCTCTCCGGCAAGGGGGAGGGAGAAGTTGCCGGCGCCTGAATAGAGGTCGAGAATCCTCTTGCCGCGAAGCGGCGAAAGACGCTCCCTGATGTACCTGACCACCTCGCGGTTGAGCTCCCAATGGCTCTGGAAAAAGCTCTGCGGCGAGATCGCGTACCCCAAACCGAGGAGGTCGAGCGTGATGCGGGGTTCCCCGACACAGAGCGTCCTCTTCTTGCCGATCTCGATACACGCCCCGGACAGGCCCGCGCCGAGCAGCGCGGCTCCGGCCTGTCCAGCGTCTCTCGGGGAACCGCTCATGCCTTTAAGCAGGGCGGTGACCCCGCTGTCCCCGCCTCCTGACGAGAGGTGAATCTCCTTGAAATCGAAGCTGCCGAGGAGCCTTCGCGCTGTTCCGAGCTGCGCATTGATCGTCTCGTGCATCAAGGGGCAGGACTCGATATCGACGACTTCCCGCGTCCGCTCCTTGTAAAATCCGAGTTTGCCCCCGGCTGCCTTGAACTGCCCCCTCAGCCGGTAATGCCAGGGGGGCTCGTGGATGAGAGGAGGAGCGAAGAGGGGATCCATTCCGGCGATGCGCCGCAGCGTACCCCGGAGGACCTCTTCCTTTATAAGCACCTGACGCTTATAGGATATATGTTGAAGCTGACACCCGCCGCATACGCCGAAATAGGGGCAGGATGGCGCCACCCGGTCAGGGGAGGGCTCGACGATGGTCACGGCCGCGGCCTTGCAGTAGTCGCTCTTCTCTTCCTCGATCCTGGCTTCGACACGCTCTCCGGGAATAGTCCCTTTGATCATGACGACTTTTCCTTCGAGAGTACCTATGGTAAGCCCGCCGTAGGCAGGATGCTCAGCGCTGATGGTTACTAACGGCATATACTCAAGTTTACCATACCGCTCGCATACCATTCCCCGCCCCCAACGCTCACCATTCTCACTAACTGCTATGAATTATCATTATTTCAGGAAATTCATGGCCCTCTGTATTTTTTGTTGCAACTCCACCGGGAAAGACTGATAATTATTTTACAGCATCTTGCGTAATATATATTGACACGATTCGACTAAAGAGGTATCATATGGAAAGAAAGAGGTGAAGACCATGGCGACGACCGTGAAGGACTACTACAAGGTACTCGGCATTTCCAAGGAAGCCTCGCAGGATGATATTAAAAAGGCGTTCAGGAAGCTTGCGCGCAAATATCATCCGGACCTGAACCCCGGCGACAAGGCTGCTGAGGAGAAGTTCAAGGAGGTCAACGAGGCCTACGCGATTCTCGGCGACCCTGAAAAGCGCAAACAGTACGACAGCGGCGGGATGAACTTCGAACAGTTCGGCGGAGCAGAGGGATTCAGGGGCTTTGGCGGCTTCGGCGGGTTCGAAGGCGGCGAGGGCTTCGATTTCAGCGATATCTTCGGCGATATCTTCGGCGGCGCACGGCCGGGAAGGACCGCGCATCATGCCCGGGGAGAGGATCTTGTGATGGGCATCGAGCTCACTCTGGAAGATGCATTCAAGGGGGTGACGAGGCCGATTACGATAACGAGAAACGCTGCCTGTCACGCCTGCGGCGGCAGCGGCGCCGAATCCTTCCAGACCTGCCCTACCTGCAAAGGAACAGGGCAGGCACAGGCGTCGCGCGGCTTCTTCCGGATGGCCCAGGTCTGCCCCGAGTGCGGCGGCACCGGCAAGAAGGTGACGGCGGTCTGCAAGAAGTGCGGCGGCAGGGGGACGACCGCGCAGACCGAGACCATGAAAGTAAAGATCCCTGCCGGCGTCGACAACGGCTCGGTGGTCCGGTTGAAGGGAAAGGGCAATAACGGCATCGGCGGCGGGCCTGCCGGCGACCTGCTCATCGAGATCTCGATCAGGCCCCACCCGATCTTCACCCGGAAAGGCGACAACATCCATGTGCAGCTCCCGGTGACCTTCGGAGAGGCTGCGCTCGGCGCAAAGGTCGAGGTGCCGACCATCGACGGCACGGCGGTGATGAAGCTGCCGCCGGGAACGCAGGGCGGCCAGCGATTCAAGCTCGCCGGCAAGGGCTTCCATCACCCCCGGACAAAGGCCCGCGGCGACGAGTTTGTGGAGATAAAGATCATCGTTCCCAAAAACATCCCCGAGAGCGCGAAAGAGGCGATCAAGGAGATCGAGTCCCTGTACAAGGAGGACCCGAGGAAGAGGATGGTGAGCGAGCATGTTTAGAAAGAGACAGGATAAGAGGAGCCCCGTCTACATGATAAGCGCGGTGTCGAGGATCCTCGACGTGCATCCCCAGACCTTGAGGATGTACGAGCGCGAGGGCTTTGTCTGCCCCCACCGCATCAACCGGCAGCGGCTCTATTCGGACGAGGATATCGAGCGGCTCGACCTCGTTATCAGGCTTACCAAGGAGCTGGGGGTCAACAAGGCGGGCGTGGATATCATACTCAGGATGAGAGAGCGGCTGAGCTCGCTGCATGAGGAGATGAACGATCTGCTGCGGTTTCTGGACGACGATATGCGGCGGGAGTTCGAGCAGCGGCTGCAGAAGATTTTCAGCGAGAAGTGACAAGGCTTTATTGCAGGGACATTATTTTTCGGATAGAGTGTTGCAAGAAGGAGGAATTACGATGAGACTGGATAAGTTGACTATCAAGAGCCAGGAGGCGCTGCAGGAGGCCCAGGCGACAGCCGAACGCAAGGGGAACCAGCAGCTCGATGTGGAGCACCTGCTTGCGGCCCTCCTCGAAGATGAAGAAGGAATCGTTTACCAGATACTCCAGCGGCTTGGGGTAAGCATCGACCAGCTGAAGGGAGATATCGGCAAGGAAATAGAAAAATTTCCCAAGGTGTCGGGCGCGGCGCCGATGGGGCAGCTCTACCTCTCGCCGCGGCTGAAGGCGGTGC
Organism: Nitrospirota bacterium; assembly: GCA_040752355.1. Classification (NCBI taxonomy): domain Bacteria; kingdom Pseudomonadati; phylum Nitrospirota; species Nitrospirota bacterium. The sequence goes on from JBFMHE010000019.1 coordinate 29,453, forward strand.
TCGAAAAGGCGTTCGAGGAAGCGACCCATCTTACCGATGAATACATCAGCGTCGAGCACCTGCTGCTCGCGATCGCGAACGCCTACGGCCCTGCTGCCGAGATTCTCAAGAAGAACGGGGCAGCGCCCGATGCGATACTGAACGCCATGCAGGAGATCCGCGGCGTCCACCGCGTGACCGACCCGAATCCCGAAGAAAAGTACCAGGCGCTGAAAAAGTACGGCAAAGACCTTACCGAGCTGGCGAAGAAGGGAAAGCTCGATCCTGTCATCGGCAGGGATGAAGAGATAAGAAGGGTCATTCAGGTGCTTTCGCGGAGGACGAAGAACAACCCTGTCCTCATCGGCGACCCCGGCGTCGGAAAGACCGCCATCGCCGAAGGCCTCGCCCAGAGGATCGTTGCCGGCGACGTGCCCGAGACGCTCAAGGACAAGCGGCTGGTCACCCTCGATATCGGCGCCCTCGTCGCGGGGTCCAAGTTCAGGGGCGAGTTCGAGGAGCGGCTGAAGGCGGTGCTGAAGGAGATCGAGCAGTCCGAAGGCAAGATCATCACCTTCATCGACGAGCTCCATACGCTCGTCGGCGCGGGCTCAGCCGAAGGCTCGGTGGATGCCTCGAACATGCTCAAGCCCGCCCTGGCGCGGGGTGAATTGCGCTGCGTCGGCGCGACGACGATCAACGAATACCGCAAGTATATCGAGAAGGACCCGGCCCTGGAGCGGCGGTTCCAGCCCGTCCTCGTCAAGGAGCCTTCGGTCGAAGACACCATCTCGATCCTGCGGGGGCTCAAGGAGCGGTACGAAGTGCACCACGGCGTGAAGATAAAAGATTCGGCGCTCGTCGCCGCTGCGGTGCTGTCGCACCGGTATATAACGGACCGGTTTCTCCCGGACAAGGCCATCGACCTCATCGACGAGTCGGCGGCACGGCTGAGGATGGAGATCGACAGCATGCCCATCGAGCTCGACGAGATCGAGCGCAGGCTGCGCCAGCTCGAGATCGAGCGGCAGGCGGTGATGCGCGACGACGGCTCCGGGGACGCGCGGGAGAAGCTCGACAAGCTGGGCCGCGAAGCAGCCGAGCTCCAGTCGAGGAGGGATGCACTCAGGGCTCAGTGGATGGGTGAGAAGGAGGTCATTCAAAAGATCAGGGACATCAAGGAGCAGATCGAGAAGGCGAAGATCGAGTCCGATATGGCCGAGCGTGAGGGCAACCTCGCCAGGGCCGCTGAGCTGCGCTATGGAAAGCTCCTCGAGCTGCAGAAACAGCTCGACGAGTGGAGCAAGAAGCTCGCGGAGAACCAGGCGCGGCGGAGAATGCTCAAGGAAGAGGTGGACGAAGAGGACATCGCCGAGGTCGTCTCGAAGTGGACCGGGATCCCGGTCTCGAGAATGCTCGAGAGCGAGGTCCAGAAGCTGATCAAGATGGAGGACAACCTGAAGCGGCGGGTCATCGGCCAGCACGAGGCGATCGTGGCGGTATCGAATGCGATCAGGAGGGCCCGCGCCGGAATCCAGGACCCCAACAGGCCCATCGGCTCGTTCCTCTTCCTGGGGCCCACCGGCGTCGGCAAGACGGAGCTCGCAAAGGCCCTTGCCGAGTTCCTCTTCGACGATGAAACGGCGGTGGTGCGTATCGATATGTCGGAGTACCAGGAGCGGCATACGGTCTCGCGGCTGATCGGCGCGCCTCCGGGCTATGTGGGCTACGAGGAGGGCGGCCAGCTCACCGAAGCGGTGCGCAGGAAACCCTATTCGGTCGTCCTCTTCGACGAGGTCGAGAAGGCGCACCCCGAGGTCTTCAACGTCCTGCTCCAGCTCCTCGACGACGGGCGGCTGACGGACGGCCACGGCAGGACGGTCGATTTCAGGAATACCGTGGTCATCATGACCTCGAACATAGGCAGCACCCACATCCAGGAGCTGCTCGAGGAGCGGGCCCAGAGACCGGCCGCCTACTGGGTGGGCGAGGACAACAGCCTGCGCTCCAGGGTAATGGAGGATCTCAAGGCCTTCTTCAGGCCCGAATTCCTGAACAGGGTCGACGATATCCTCATCTTCAATCCGCTGAGCGAGGAGCTGCTGAAGAGCATCGTCGAGATCCAGGTGAACAGGATGAAGAAGTATCTCCAGGAGAAGAAGATCGATATAGCCCTGACCGATGCGGCAAAGGAGCACATCGCGAAGATCGGCTACGATCCGGTCTACGGCGCCCGGCCCCTGAAGCGGGCGATACAGAAGGAGATACTCAACCCCCTGGCGATGAAGCTCCTCGACGGCACCTTCAAGGAGGGCGACGTGGTCGAAGTGGACTACGCAGACGGCCATCTCGTATTCAACACGCTCGCAGTGGGAGAAGTGGTCGGATAATAAACAATCGGGAGCGGTTAACGCTGAGGGGGTCTCCTGCCTCGCCTTGACCGCTCCCGCAATCACATAAGGAGGCGGCTATGTCGGTTATGAAGTGGGGCCCGTTGAAGGAGCTCGAAGAGATGCGAAGGGATATGGACAGGCTGTTCGAGGAGTTCCTTTCCCCGGCGCGGAGGAAAAGGAGCTGGACACCGAAAACAGAGACGGGAGTCGTGGTTCCGAACATCGATATGTACGACCGGGGCACGGAAATCGTGATACGGGCCGAGCTCCCCGGCGTCGCGAAAGAGGACCTCGACCTCTCGATAACCAAGGAGGCCCTGGTTATCAGGGGCGAAGTAAGGCGGGAGGAAGAGGCGGGAGACGAGACCGTTTACCTGAGCGAGCGCAGCTTCGGCGCCTTCTCCCGGACCATCCCGTTGCCCGTCGAGGTCGAGAGCGAACGGGCGAAGGCGTCTTTCAAGAACGGAATACTCGAGCTGGTCATTCCAAAAAAAGAGGAGTCGAAGCCTAAAGAGATCAAGATAGAGGTTTCGTAGCGACCGTCAGCCTGTGGGATTGCAGTGCATTATTGTTACGGGCTCTCATTTGACAAGGTATTACTGTTTCTGATATAAAAACCTGATGCACTGAAAATTCCCGGGTAGCTCAGCCGGCAGAGTCCGCCTCAGGCGGATTAACCGCCCTACGGAGGGCCTGCCCGGAGATTGATAGTAGTGCAAAACAGGTGAAGTGAGATTTCCCGGGTAGCTCAGCCGGCAGAGCAGGTGGCTGTTAACCACCCTGTCGGGGGTTCGAATCCCTCCCCGGGAGCCACTCTCTCCGGCCTCGTAATCGGTTATCTTGCCCTATTTCGTTTACATAGTGAAGAGCGCCTCATCATCACAGTTTTATATAGGCCATACCGATAATCTCTCTCGCAGACTCGCCCAGCATAACGATCCTCGTTACCACGGCACGAAACACACTAAATGTTAAGTTTTCCGACATCATGTCGGAAAACTTAACATTTTTCTCCCACCCTGAACTGAAAAATCTTAGAAATCAGCAGAATAATCTTGTCAGGCAATGGCACATTGCTTGCAGTCAATTAACTGCAGGTTTTGCGTCTATTTTATCGCTTGTTCATATTAAGGAAGGGAGTAATCATGCGAAAAGAAAATGCGATATTCTTCTTTGCCATACTGTTTTTGATCCTCGGGTTGGCGCTGTTTTCTGACGGCGCTCCGGCCTGGGCCGCGCCGGAGGTCATCACTGTCCCCGCGAACTCCGCAGACCCGGCGATCCCCCATCTTGCCTATAACGGACACAAGACCACGCTCAAGGCGATTGCCCGGGGCTTTGCGAGCGTTGCCGAGGCCCAGTCTGCCCGCTTCCGCTGGGACATCGACGGCGACGGTTCCTTCGACGATGAACCTGACGAGGTGCTGAGGCAGTGCGTCGACGGCACACCCGAGGGGACGACGTGCTACGACCTCGGCAAGACAATCACGATCCCTACACAGGCGACGAACAGGTTCTTCCATTTCACCGTGCGCCTCTCGATACCGGGCCAGCCCGATGTCTTCGCCACCTACCCGATCTTTGTCCGGGCCGACGTTCCCGCCCAGACGGACCCGAGCAACAACGGCACGGCGCTGCCCCAGAACGCCACCGACGAGCAGCTCGAAGTGATGCGCGCCGTGGCCGTGGACGAGGCGCTCTGGTACCAGCACCTCAATATTGCCAATCGCGCCGGAACAGGCGCCGCCATCACGGGCAACATTCCCACAACCACCGGGGCCCCGCGCGCGACGGCCGCAGCGGCGCTCCTGCTTTATGAGAAGACAGGCCATCCGCCCGCCTATCCGGCCGGGACCTACAGCGGCGCCTCCCCCGCGGGCTTTGCCGACGCAAATGACTTCCGTTGGAACAACGACCCCTATGCCGAAGATGGGATTCGCCTGTTCAACTACCTGCTCTCGGGCCTGAACGCCATCGCTATCGACACCGTCGACGAGGCCGACGACGGCACCACCCCCATACCCGGCACGAACGACGGCATAGGGCTGTCGAGTCACTTCGGCTTCGCCTCTTTCTCAGTGTGGGCGGACGGCACGCTGCCCCTCGCCGCGATTTCCTATTCGGGCCTGGCGGGAACGGTGGCCCAGGTAGGCCACGCGACCTATGTCCAGGGCCGCAGCATCGAATTCATCGTGCAGCAGATGGCGGATTATATTGTTTACGCCCAGATCGATACCCCCGGCCTCCATTACGGCGGCTGGTACTACTTTCCCAACGGTCCCGAAGCCAATAACCACGAGGACTTCGTCCGGGGCATCTTCATGGGCCTTTCGGCGGCGCACGACGGCATGCGCGGCGACGGCGTCTACGTGAACAACCGCGTGCGCAACCGTGCAATGAGCTATTTCAAGTACAATCAGGATTCCACGTCGAAACTCGCCCTCTATGTGTCCGGCAGTAGATGGCTCGGCACGGGCAACTTCTCCGAGACCGGCGATACCCTCATCGCCCTCGGCTTCCTCGGCTGGAGCCAATACAATACTTCCGATGCAACGGTGCTCACCAACGATTACGCCGGGAACCCCATCACCAGGGGCCAGGCGAGGCAGATCTTCAATGATTATGTGACCGGCGTGGGCAGCAAGTGGCTCTCCTTCCAGGTCGACGGCGATAACTGGGTGTCGGGTCTCTTCTATAACGACAACGGCACCAACTCAACGCCCTACCTTCGGACCGATCGCATGGGCAACCTGCAGTCCATGTTCGGCTTCGCCGAGGCATTCGGGACACTGCCGAACGCGTCCGACTTCAGCGTGGTGGCCAACCACAACTGGAAGCGGGAGTTCTCAACCTATCTCATCCGCAACCAGTTCGGCGACGGCCACTGGCTCGACGCTCTCTGGCCGATCGGCAGCGTGCTCTACAGCCCCCGTTTCTACGGCCCCGTCCTGAGCACCTCCTATGCGGGCCTGACCCTGACGCCCAACTGGCTCATCCTGCGCCCCGTCGCCATGGGCAGCGCTTCGCCGCTTACGGTGATGGAAGGCTGCTACGGGGAAGGCAACGGCACTGTCACCTTCGGCCATGCGAACTCTTTCCATCTCGACCCTTCCGGGCAGATCGCCGAGTATCAGTGGGTATTCGATATGCCACCCGGGTTTGACTGGAACTCCGTCAACTGGAGCGCCATCCCGGACGGCAGCTACAGCGCCGACGGGAAGGCCTGGCGCGGCACCGACCCCAACGCAACGCCGACATACCAGTATTCCTTACTCGGCACCTATACGGCTGCCCTCAGAGTGGTGGACAACAATAATCCGGCGAAGACCGATGTGTTCAAGACCGCCATTACCGCTCTTGCGTCGCAGAACCTTGCTCCCACTGTGAGCGCCGGAGGCCCCTATGTCATCAATCTGGGCGACGGCCTCACCCTGAACGGAAGCGCTTCTGATCCGAACGAGGTATGCGGGGACACGCTCCGCTACGAGTGGGACCTGAATGGGGACAACGTAACCGACGCCACCACCCTCTCTCCCTCGTTTACGGCGGCGCAGCTGCAGGCATTGAACCCCCCGCTGGCAGGCGGCAGAATCTATACTATCAAGCTGACCGCCATCGATTCGTTCGGGGTCAGACAAATGGGCATAGGGGCTTCCACCACGGCGACAACGACGCTCACCATCTTAGATAACGTGCCCTTCGCAATAGCCGCCGCCACACCCCTCACCGCCACCTGCGGTCAAGCGGTGACCTTCGACGGCAGCGGTTCCTTCCACGGCAGCCCCTCACACAGCATCGTGAACTATGAATGGGACTTCGACTTCGACGGCGTCTTTGCCGCCGATGCTTCCGGCATTCAGACTACACATGGCTTTATATCGAACGGAACGCATAATGTCCTCCTGCGGGTGACGGATGATAATGTTCCGCCCAAGACGGCCTTCGCAAGGGTCTACGTTACGGTCAACGCGGGGAACATGCCCCCTGTGGCAAACGCGGGAGGACCGTATAATGTGGAACTCGGCCAGACGGCAGCGCTCACCGGCAGCGCCTCCGCTGACCCCAACGCCCCCTGCGGCGACAGCATCGTCAGTTACTATTGGAAGATCGATAACGGGGCGATTATCCTCACCGGCGCTGCACCGCCGCTCTCGGGGGCGCAGATAGCCGCCCTTGGTGTGGGGACGCATTCCGTCCAGCTCACCGTAACGGACACCTTCGGCGCAACGGGCACGGCCTCGACGACGCTGACGATCACCAACAGCGCCCCGGTGGCGAGCTTCACCGCACAGCCTAATCCCGCAGCCTGCGGCCAGACTGTGCAGTTCGACGGCACCGGATCGAGCGGACAGGGCATCAGCTATGCCTGGAGCTTCGGCGACGGCGCAACAGCAACCGGGGCAGCGGTAACCCATGCCTACACAGCTTATGGAACATATACGGCTACCTTGACCGTAACCGATAGCAGTAATCCACCAAAGACGGCGACAAGTACGGGAGTAATCAATGTCAATCAAGGGAATGTTGCACCGATAGCTAACGCGGGCGGTCCGTACACAGCTGACCTCGGGAGTACAGTCGTCCTCAACGGCAGCGGGTCAACCGATCCGAACACCTCCTGCGGGGACAGTATCGTGATCTATCAATGGAGCATCGGCAAAGGAGCGATTAATTTGACCGGAGCGACACCGTCGCTGAGCGCAGCGCAGGTGAACGCGCTCGGGGTGGGAACTCATGCCATCATGCTGAGGGTTACCGATTCCTTCGGGTCTATCGCCCTATCGTCGACGACCTTGTCGATCTATGACAACACTCCCGTTGCCAGCTTCACGGTCAGTCCGAACCCGGCAGCCTGCGGCAAGGCAGTGGCGTTTGACGCCAGCGGCTCGCATCACAACCATCCTGACCGGGGCCTCGTGAGCTACGCCTGGAGCTTCGGCGACGGGACAAAGGACAGCGGCGTTACAGTTTCGCATGCTTACAGTGCCTATGGGTCGTATAAGGCGACGCTCACAGTGACCGATAATAACAATCCCGCGAGGACGGACACGTCCGCGATAGAGGTCAATATCAATCAGGGAAACCTGGCGCCGGTGGCGAACGCGGGCGGACCGTACTCTATTGATCTGGGCAGCGGCTTGGCACTGAACGGGAGCGCGTCATCCGACCCTAATACCTCCTGCGACGACAGCATCGTGAGCTATCACTGGAATATCGGCAACGGCACATACATCCTGACGGGCGCAACGCCGGCACTCTCGGCAGCGCAGGTGAACACACTGGGCGTCGGAACCCATTCGGTGCAGCTCACGGTGACGGACACCTTCGGCGCTACCGGCACGGCCTCGACGACGCTGACGGTAGCCTCTCTCGTCTACCGGGTATCGGGCACTGTCTTCATCTACCCCGAGACCACGGCCTACCGCGCGACCTTCTCGATTGATACCGTGACCGGCCCCACGCCGACAGGCTCGCTCAGGTACTACTACGCTAAAACGAGGATGAACTTCGTGAGCACCGGGATCACCTCAGCAGCGGTGTCAGGCAACACAGCTGTTATCAATGGAACCGGCACCGCCAACGGCGCCGGTGGCTACACCTTCACCGCCGTCGTGACCGATGGGGCGCCCGACAGCTTCGGCATCACCATCCGGAAGCCCGACGGCAGCGCGTACTATGCGGCAGGCCCGATGAGCATCGGCGGCGGCGACCTGCTGATACAGATGCAATAAAGGAGGCAAGGGAGTCCGTTGACATCATGCATTCTGAATAGCTCTTGTTGCTTGGAGGTACTGTATCGCGTCGAGAAGTGTGCGGGGGGATGCGCAGCCGCATCCCCTACTTCCTGATGCTCAACTAAGGGTTATTCGTTAAAAGTCTTACAGAGCGTCGCGCCCGAAGAGCTTTCTTTCCTCTCTTCTCCTAAATCGTGACGATTATCTTCCCGAAGAACTGCCTGCTCAGCAGTTTTTCGTACGCCTTCTGCGCATCGTCCATCGCATACACCGAATCGACCACCGTCCGCAGGTGGCCGGGGAAGAGCTTCAGGCAATTAACGAAGGCTGCCTTCGGCCCCATGTAGACGCCGTGAATCGTTATGTTCTTTCCGAAGATATAGCGCAGGCTCACCGCTGCCTCGTCCCCGCTCGTCGAGCCGAAGGTGACGACCTTGCCGCCCCGCTTGACGCTCGAAAGGGACTTGTTGAAGGTTGCAGCGCCGACATGATCGACGGCGATATCGGCCAGTCCGCCGCCGGTGATCCGTTGCACCGCCTCCGCAAAATCTTCCTTCTTATAATTGATGACGTGTTCAGCTCCCAGGCTTTTTGCTTTTTCACCTTTCCAGTCATCACCCACCGTGGTTATCACCCGTGCGTTGAAGAGCCGGGCGACCTGAATGAGCGCTGTGCCGGCGCCGCTTCCTGCGGCATGTACCAGCACGGTATCGCCCTGCCCGATACCTGCCCGCAGCACGAGGGAGTTCCATGACGTGGTGTAGGTAATGCCGATGCCCGCAGCCTCCTCGAAGGTGAGCCCCTCGGGCTTTTTAAAGATGTTCGCTGCGGGAACCTTTGCATACTCAGCCGCTACACCATTCTGTATGACCCCGAGAATTGAGAAATCATCACATTCATTATCTCTTCCGCTGAGACAACGTTCGCAGAAGCCGCAGGAGAGCCCGGGATAAACGATCACCTCTTCGCCGGGAACGATACCGGTCACCGTGCTCCCGACCTCCTCGACGATTCCCGAAGCATCGGAGCCGAAGATATGGGGCAGGGAGATGTGGGCCGGGTACTTGCCTTCCATCACCCAGATATCGAGGTGATTCAGGGCAAAGGCCTTGATCCTGACCAGCACCTCATCATCCCCGACCTCCGGCATCGGCATATCGCCGGCTTTGATCCCCCGGTATCCCTCGAGCGTATCATAGTAGAGAGCCTTCATGGAAATCCCTCCTCAGTACTAATCTTTCCGACAACTCTGCAGTAATCCTATCATTTCTTGGCGGGCCTTGGCAGGCCTTACCTCCATTAGAAAGCCCCGAAGAGCGGGCTGCTTTTCGGGGCCTCTTTGGCTGCGACCTCTGAGAAGAGCTACTTCGGCGAGACTCCCGCAGCCTCCCAGACGCGGTTGTCTATGGACTGCTCTACGTAATGGAGATGGCGCTGCTCATCCTCGAAGTTGCTCTGGATAAGGGAGATGATGTCCAGGGGCATATCCCACGAACGGGCGTCCCCATACCGCTTGTTGGTCATCTCCTCGGCGCTCTTCAGCGACTTCATCGCGCCCTCAGTACCGGTCATGCTGCGCAGGGCGGTAAAGCCCTCAAGGAGAAATCCCTTGAAGTCCCGCGAGAACTCCGGCGGTTTGCCGCCGAGCCGACTGATGAGGGCCGAGAGATCGGTAACATGCCGCTCGTGGTCGCTCTGGAACTTCGCGATCTGGTCCCGCAGCATCGCGGCCTCGATATGCTCGAGGGCCCTTCCGTACGCATGGAATGCATCGATGTCGAGCTGGCAGAGACTGCTCAACTTCTCGATAATCTCCTTGTCATCCATCATCAAAGCACCTCCTCTTTTTCTCGTTGTTCTCGTTATGATCCCCGATATCGCCTCTCTTTCTATTTAAATTGTAGACCTTTGTTCGAGGGAGTCAAGTTGCTGCCGCGCTGCATGATAACGGCGGCTTTCGTGCTTGACAGGATACCGCCCGGCTTTTATGCTTTACATAGAGAGGCCTCCCTCCCCGGCGTCTACCGTCCTCCGCTGATCGCAATCTCTTCATATACCGCTCCCTCCTGCCGGGATAGCTGCCTGCGCCGGTGTTGAGCGGAGAGTGCAAGCACATGAGCACGAATGAGAGTCCCCAAAAGCAGGACCGGAGCGCCGACAGCCGCTTCCTGATCGACCTCGCCCGCGCTTTCGGCGGAGCGCTCTTCTTCTCCCTGCCGATGCTGATGACCATGGAGATGTGGTGGCTCGGCTTCTATATGGACCGCCTCCGGCTCGCCCTCTTGCTCTTCCTTGCCGTGCCCGTCCTCACCATTCTCTCCTACCACGCCGGCTTCGAGGAGACCTTCCGGTGGCAGGAGGACCTGCAGGACGCCTTCGTAGCTCTTGCCGTGGGATTTGCCTCGGCTGCGGGAATACTCTTCCTCCTGGACATCGTAACGGCCGATACGAGTCTCGACGACGCGATAGGAAAAGTCGGCATCCAGGCTATCCCCGGCAGCATCGGGGCCATGCTGGCGAGAACCCAGCTGGGTGGAGGAAAAGCGCAACCACGGGAGAGGAGGGAGAGCCACCGGTACCTGGGGGAGCTCTTCCTCATGGGTGTCGGAGCCGTGTATCTCGCCCTCAATGTGGCGCCGACGGAGGAGATGCTGCTGCTCTCCTACAAAATGTCCGGCTGGCACACGGTCGCCCTTGCACTGGTATCGATGCTCCTGCTCCATGCCTTTGTCTATGCCGTCGAGTTCCGCGGCCATGCAACGGTCCCGGAGGGCACGCCGCTCTGGAGCGTCTTCCTCCGCTTCACCGTGGTCGGCTATGCCGTGGCCCTCCTGATCAGCCTCTACCTGCTCTGGACCTTCGGGAGGCTGGAGGGCACAGCGGTGTTCGAAACCATCGAAGCAGTGTTCGTGCTCGGCTTTCCCGCAGCACTCGGCGCTGCTGTTGCGCGGCTCGTGCTCTGAGGGAAAGACCGCGAAAAGGGGGGCGTCATGGCGAGTGACAAGGGTCAGCACCAGAGGGAGAGTACACCGTTTTGGGAATGGGTGGTGACCGGTATCGGCATCGTGCTGGTGCTCGGCTCCCTGAGCTTCCTGCTCTACAGAGAGCTCACCGGGGGCGAATCACCGCCGGATATCAGCGTGCAGGCGGGTGCAGTTCACAACGCCTCTACCACCTTTCTCGTTACGTTCCGCGCAATCAACAAGGGAGGCTCGACCGCCTCGAAGCTCAGGATCGAAGGGAGGCTCACTCTGAACGGAAAAACGGTAGAGACGAGCGAGGCGCTCCTCGACTATCTTCCCGCACATTCGGAACGCAAGGGCGGGCTCTTCTTTTCGCACGATCCGCGCCGCTTCGATATCGAGCTGCGGCCCACAGGATACGAAAAACCTTAAAAGAGAGAAGGGAGCTCAAGCGTGGCGGACAAAGCACCAACAGCAGTAACCCGGCCGCTCCCGCAGGGCGCTGTCGACCACGGCGGCGGAACGGTAACGTTCGTCCTCTATGCTCCGGGCAAGAGCTCGGTCCGCCTCGTCGGGAGTTTCAACGGATGGGACCGCGAGGCTGATCCGATGGAAGAGGCTGAAGAGGGCCTCTGGTGGACCGAAAAGCAGCTCTCTTCCGGAACCTACCAGTACCGGTATCTCGTTGACAGCGGCCTGGCGATTTGCGATCCCTATGCCCGCGCCGCGGGTCGGGACCCGGAGAGCGGCGAGCCCTGCTCCGTCCTCATTGCAGGGCAGAGGCCTTACCGGTGGCAGCACGCAACCTGGGACCGCCCGGCATTCAAAGACCTCATCATCTATGAGCTGAACATCAGGGACTTCAGTCCGGAGGGGAACTTCAAGGGAGTGGTCGAACGCTTCGACTATCTGGAAGACCTCGGCATCACTGCTATCGAGCTGATGCCTGTCCTCACTGCAGAAGGCGGCGAGGGATGGGGGTATGACCCTACGGACTTCTTCGCGGTCAACAGCGCCTTCGGCACCGCCGACGAGCTCCGCTCGCTCATCGATACGGCCCACAGCCGCGGCATCGGCGTGGTCCTCGATATCGTCCTCGCCCATACGAGCAGAGGACATCCTTTCGCAAAGCTCTATCCCCTTGAGGAGAGTCCGTGGTACGGTCCCGGCCTCGGCGAGCCGAACCATTTCGGCTTTCCCTCGCTCGACTACACCAAGAGAGCAACTCAGGAATTCGCCCGCGATGTCATCACCTACTGGCTGCAGGAGTTCCGCTTCGACGGGCTGCGGTTCGACTATCTTTACGGAATAGGAGCGAAAGACGGCTGCGGTATCCCCTTCCTGGCGCGCTGCGGGAGGGAGGCAGATCCGGAGGCATGGCTCATTGCGGAGCACAGCCCCGAGAGGCCGAGGCTCATCGTCGAGAGCGGGTTCGACGGTTCCTGGCATGTCATCGCCCGCTATGCCCTCGTGGCGCTCCTCAGGCAGGGGCAGCTCGACGAGCACAACTGGAACGAATTCGAAAAGGTGACCAGTTACTTCGATCCCCGGAGCACCGGTTACGATACCGTCTGGCGGGCCGTAAACTTCCTCGAGAGCCACGATGAAGAACGGATCATCCACGATACGCGCGTGGTCGGCCTTACCGAAGAGGAAGCATACCGCAAGGCGGCGCTCGGGGCGACGGTAATCATGACGCTGCCCGGCGAGCCCATGCTCCTCAACGGGCAGGAGTGGGGAGAGGATACCCAGAAGACGCTCGAACGGAACCCCCTCCACTGGGATAAGCTCGAAACCGATGCGGGCCGGCAGCTCTATGAGCATGTTCGCGCACTCTGCCGCCTGCGAAAGGAATCTCCGGCGCTCCGCTCAGCGAACTACTCGGTGGCGGCGCGGTACAGCGGCCAGAAGACGCTCGTCTACCGCCGCTGGGATGACCGGGGCAACGACGCCCTCGTTGCGGTCAACTTCTCTCCCCGCGAGCAGCCGGTCTTCATTCCCTTTCCCCGTCCCGGAACCTGGCGGGAGGCGCTCACGGGTACGGGCATCACCACGACCGGCGACGTCACCACCTCCCTCGCCCCCTCGAGCGCACGGGTATTCATTTGGGAGAGGCAAGGCGCTTGATCTTCTCTCCTTTTCTGCTACAATTTAAACAGGTGTTATATCTTTTTGTCTGCTATCCGCGGCTTCCAGCTCAGCAATAACCAGGCGACTGTTCCCTGCTGTATGGTCGTACACTCTTTCCTTATTCACTCGATGCGCAGAAGAGGAGGGTATGATGGAGCGCTACATCTGTATTCACGGTCATTTCTACCAGCCGCCGCGCGAAAACCCCTGGCTCGAGACGGTCGAGGTGCAGGATTCGGCGTACCCCTATCATGACTGGAACGAGCGCATCACCGCCGAATGCTATGCCCCGAACGCCGCCTCCCGGCTCCTCGACGGCGAGGGAAGAATCCTCGGCATCGTCAACAACTACTCGAGCATAAGCTATAACTTCGGGCCGACGCTCCTGTCGTGGATGGAAAAGAGCCAGCCCGAGGCGTACCAGAGCATCATCGAATCGGACAGGCTCAGCCGGGAGCGCTTCTCGGGCCACGGCTCGGCCCTCGCGCAGTGCTACAACCATATGATCATGCCCCTCGCCAATACGCGCGACAAACGGACCCAGGTGATATGGGGAATACGGGACTTCAAGAGGCGCTTCGGAAGAGACCCCGAAGGCATGTGGCTGCCCGAGACCGCGGTGGATACCGAGACCCTCGACACTCTCGCCGAGCAGGGCATCGCCTTCACCATCCTCGCCCCGCGCCAGGCGAAGGAGGTGAGGAGACTGGAGAAGAATGCCGAGTGGCAGAGCGTAGAGGGGGGGCGCATCGACCCCACCACCGTCTATCTCTGCAACCTTCCCTCGGGAAGAACGATACACCTCTTTTTCTATGACGGCCCTATATCGCAGGGCATTGCTTTCGAAGGCATGCTGACGAGCGGCGAGGTCTTTGCCGGACGGCTGCTGAGCGCCTTCACCGACGACGGCGCGAGAGACTGGCCCCAACTCGTCCATATCGCGACCGACGGCGAGACCTACGGTCACCACCACCGTTTCGGCGACATGGCGCTGGCGTTCTGCATTCACCATATCGAGTCGAATGACCTCGCCACGATCACTACCTACGGCGAATTCCTGGCGAGCCACCCGCCGACCCACGAGGTCCGCATCTTCGACAACTCCTCCTGGAGCTGCATCCATGGGGTCGAACGGTGGCGGAGCGACTGCGGCTGCAACTCGGGCATGCATGGCGGCTGGCACCAGAAGTGGCGCAGGCCGCTGCGCGAAGCGCTCGACACGGTGCGCGATCAGCTCATTCCCGCCTACCAGCACGAGGCCGCAAAGTATCTCAAGGACCCCTGGGCAGCCCGGGACGACTACATCGATGTCGTCCTCGACCGTTCCGTCGACAACGTCGAGCGGTTCCTGAAAGCGCATGCATCCAAAGAGCTTTCAGCCGAAGAGAAGCGGCGTGTCCTGAAGCTCCTCGAAGCACAGCGCCATGCGATGCTCATGTATACGAGCTGCGGCTGGTTCTTCGACGAGATCTCGGGCATCGAGACGGTCCAGGTCCTGGCCTACGCGGCAAAGGCGATCCAACGTTCCGAGGAGGTCTTCAGTCTCTCCCTCGAGCAGCAGTTCGTCGACGCCCTGAAGCTGGCGCCGAGCAATGTCCTCCCGAGCGGCGCCGAGGTTTACGAACGGTACGTCAAGCCCGCAAAGATCGACCTCTTCAGGATCGCCGCCCACTACGCGATATCGTCGCTCTTCGAGGAGTATCCCGAGTCGATGTGCATCTTCAACCACACGGTGGATACGGGAAATTACGAGAAAGTGAAGACAGGAAAATTCACCCTCGCCGCCGGCAAGGCGCATATCCGGTCGGATTATACCTGGGACGAGGATACGGTCACCTTTGCGGTGCTCCACCTCGGCGACCACAACGTCAACGGAGGGGTGAGGAGCTTCAGGGGTCCCGATGCCTTTGCCGCCATGCAGCAGGAGGTACGTGCCGCGTTCGAGCGGGGCGATGCGACAGAGGTGATCCAGCTCATGGACTCCCACTTCGGGGTCAATAACTTTTCGCTCTGGCATCTCTTCAGGGATGAGCAGAGGAAAGTTATCGATAATATCCTCGAAGCGACCCACTCGGGCATCGAGGCGTCCTACCGCCAAATATACGAGCTCAACAGCCCGGTCATGAACTTCCTCAGCGCCACCAATATCCCGCTCCCCGCACCGATCGTCCTCGCTTCCGGGTATATCGTCAATCTCGATATGAAGCGCCTCTTCAAGACCGGAGAGATCGACCTCGAAAAGCTCGACCGCCTGATCCAGGAGTCGCAGCGGTGGTCGCTCACCCTCGACAAGCCCGGAATCGCCTATACGGTATCCGCCTGGGCGAACACGCTTATGGATACGGTCTCACAGGATGCGGAGAACCTCGATCATTTCGATAAAGCCATAAAAGCACTCAGGGCGATCGAACCTCTCGATCTGGACCTCACGCTCTGGAAGGCGCAGAATACCTTTTACGGGCTCAAGGAGGCGCTGCTCGGCGCCATGCAGGAGAGGGCGAAGGGCGGCGACGAGGCTGCAGAGCGCTGGATCGAGCGCTTCTGCGAACTGAGCAGTCACCTGCGCGTCATGTGCACGCTCGAAAAGGCAGAGCCGTCACCGACGCCGGCTATTGCATAAGCCCGGCATAACGATTTCCGGAAGAGGTGTTCGATGGAGCGCTACCTCTGCATTCACGGTCATTTCTACCAGCCGCCGCGCGAGAACCCCTGGCTCGAGACGGTCGAGGTGCAGGACTCGGCCTATCCCTACCACGACTGGAACGAGCGCATCACCGCCGAATGCTACCGGCCCAATGCCGCTGCCCGGCTCATGAACAAGGCGGGAAAGATCGCCGGCATCTTCAATAACTACGCGCATATGAGCTTCAACTTCGGGCCGACGCTCCTGTCGTGGATGGAGGAGAACGAGCCCGGGACGTACGAGCTTATCATAGCGGCGGACAAGCTCAGCCGGGAGCGCTTCTCGGGCCACGGCTCAGCCCTTGCGCAGATCTACAACCACGTCATCATGCCCCTCGCCGCGCCCCGCGATAAGCGCACCCAGGTGGTGTGGGGCGTCGAAGACTTCCGGAAGCGCTTCGGCCGCGATCCCGAGGGAATGTGGCTCCCCGAGTGCGCCGCCGATTCCGAGACCCTCGATATCCTCGCCGAGCACGGCATCGCCTTCACCATCCTCGCGCCCTGGCAGGGCACCCATATCAGGAGGATAGGCGGCGCCGCGGAGTGGCAGGAGGTCGAGTGGGGAGCGATCGATACCACCATTCCCTACCGCTGCACCCTCCCGTCGGGCAGATCGATAACGCTCTTCTTCTACGAGGGCTCGACCGCCTATGCGATCGCCGGGGCCGGGCTCCTCAAGAGAAGCGATGCGGGCGACGCCTTTGTCGAGCGCCTGACCGGAATATTCAAGCCCGGCAGCGCGCCGGTCCAGCTCGCCCATATCGCAAATGACGGCGAATCCTACGGCCACCACCACAAATTCGGCGACATGGCGCTCGCCTACTGCCTGCACACCATAGAGTCGAAGGGTCTTGCGAAGCTCACCAACTACGCCGAGTTCCTCGAGAAGCACCCGCCGACCCACGAGGTGCGGCTCCGCGAAAATTCCTCCTGGAGCTGTGTCCATGGCGTCGAACGGTGGCGGAGCGACTGCGGCTGCAACTCGGGACAGTTCCCCCGCTGGCACCAGAAGTGGCGGAGACCCCTCCGCGATGCCCTGGACGAGCTGCGCGACGAGCTGATCCCCGCCTACGAGCACGATATGCGGGATTATGTGCGAGACCCCTGGGCGATGCGGGATGCTTACATCGGCTGCATCCTCGACCGCTCGCGGGAAAACGTCGACCGATTCATCAGCCGGCACGCCCTTTGGGCACTCTCCGCCGAAGAAACGACGAGGGTCCTCAAGCTGCTCGAGCTCCAGCGGCATGCGATGGCGATGTATACGAGCTGCGGCTGGTTTTATGATGAGGTTTCGGGGCTCGAGACCGTTCAGGTGATGAAGTATGCCGCGCGGGCGATGCAGCGGGCAGCCGAGCTCTTCGGCTACTCTCTCGAACCGAATTTTATCACCGACCTCGAGAAAGCGCCGAGCAACTACGACGCCCATGCAGCGGAGAGCTACGAGCGCCTGGTCGTCCCTTCGAAAGTGGACCTCTCCCGCGTTACCGCGCACTATGCCATCGCCTCGCTCTTCAAAGAGGCCCCGGAACATATGAAGATTTATAACTTCACCCTCGAGAGCGCCCCCTACCGGAGAATGAAGAGCGGCAAGTTCACCCTCGCCACCGGGATCGTCCATACCGCCGCGGACTTTACCCGGGAGAGGGCGACGAAGTGCTTTGCCGTACTTCACTTCGGCGACCACAGCTTCAAGACCGGCATCCGGGACTTCTCGGCGGGTGACGGCTTCGCCGCTATCAGCGGCAGCATCATTGCTGCCTTCGAGAGGGGCGCGGCGACAGAGGTCATGCGCATCATCGAAAAGCACTTCGGGGCGACGAACTACTCGCTCGCGCACCTCTTCAGGGATGAGCAGAGGAAGATCATCGACCATATCCTCGAGTCGACCCATACCGGCATCGAAGCGGAGTTCAGGGAGATTTACGAGCGGAGCAGCCCGGTGATGAACTTCCTCAGCGCCCTCGAGATCGCCCTGCCCCCGGTAATGCGCGTCGCAGCAGAGCATATCATCAATGTCGATATGAAGAGAGGCCTCTCGGCCGAAGCGGTCGATACCGAACGGCTCGACCGCCTCATAAAAGAGAGCCGGAGATGGGGGATCCCCCTCGATACGGAAGCCCTCTCCTATCTCGTGCCCCGATGGCTGCATGCCGCGATGGAGCGTATCGTTCGTGACTGCGGCCGGAATGGAGACGGACGGGAGGGAGCGATCCTGGAGAACGCCAGTGCCGTGGCCGGCCTCGTGGCGCCGCTCGACCTTGCGATGAACCTCTGGCTGCCCCAGAACAGTTACTTTCTTCTCAGGGAGACCTTCTATCCCGGGATACGGAAGAAAGCGGCAGAAGGAGATCCTGCTGCCCGGCGGAGCGCAGAGGCGTTCGGCAGGCTGGGAAGCTACCTGAATATAGACGTTTCATAAAGGGGCGCGCCTACTTGATGACCAGGACCTCGACATCGCCCGTCTTGCGCACGATCTCGACGCTCACATTGAAGCGGTGCCTCCTGAGCACAACGTCGAGGCTGCCGCTGTTGATCGAGAGCCCTGTCAGCCGGACCTCCTGCAGGAACTCCGGGAGGGTCGGATGCCTGAAGATCACGCGATCGGGCTGCTCGAGAGAGAGCCCGAGGCAGGCCTGGAGCAGCATGAAGACCGTGCCCGCTGCCCAGGCCTGCGGCATGCAGGCGACGGGATAGAGCGTCGGGCCGTCTTCGGGCCGGCGGTGAAACCCGCAGAAGAGCTCCGGCAGCCGGCGCTGGTCGAAATACTTCGAGGCGTCGAAGAGGCTGTTGAATATCTTGAGCAGTGCATCCATCAGGCCGTACCGGGCAAATCCCATCGCGATAAGTGCGTTATCATGCGGCCAGATAGAGCCGTTATGATATGACATGGGATTGTACTTTGCCTCGGTCGATGCCGCCGTCCGGATCCCCCATCCTGAAAAGAAGTCGTCGGAGAGGAGGATATCCGCGAGCCGGTATACCCGCTCGTCCGAAGCGATGCCGGTGAAGATGCAGTGGCCGGCGTTCGAGGTCCGCACCCTGCAGGGCTGCTTCCTGCCGTCGAGCGCGATCGCATAAATGCCGAGATCGTCGAGCCAGAAGGCGCGCTCGAACCGTTCTCTCAGTATCTCGGCATCGGTGGCGAGCGCCCGGGAGAGCCCTTCATCGCCGAGCAGCGTCGCCAGCATCGAGGCCTCGTTCTTTGCGGCATAGACATACCCCTGTACCTCGCAGAGGGCGATCGGTCCCTCAGCCAGTCTGCCGTCGGCATGGAAAACGGAGTCGCTCGAGTCTTTCCACCCCTGGTTGGCGAGGCCCCGCTCGGTGCGCCGGCCGTATTCAACGAATCCGTCGCCGTCAACATCCCCGTGCTCGTTGATCCACCGGAGGGCGTTCTTGATATGCGGCCAGATCTTCCTCACCAGCTCCAGGTCGCCCGTACGGCGGTAGTACGCACCGGCGAGCATTACGAAGAGGGGCGTCGAATCGACGCTGCCGTAGTACCTGCCGAAGGGGATCTCGCCGAGGGCCGCCATTTCGCCGAAGCGCACCTCGTGAATGATCTTGCCCGGCTCGGCATCGTTCTCGGGTTCGAAGGTCTCGGCCTGGTTCGACGCGAGATAGAGGAGCACGTCGCGCGCGACCTGCGGCTCGAACCAGAGGGTCTGGAGGGCGGTGATGATGCCGTCCCTGCCGAAGGCTGCATTGAACCACGGGACCCCGGCATAAGGGTAAATGCCCTGCTGCGTATCGGTCAGCATCATATGGATATCGTCAAGGGAGGTCGAGAACCATGCATTGAACTGCTCGTTGGCAGTGCATACCCTGCAGGCCCTCTCATTCAGCATCTTGTAGCGCTCGTCCGTCAAGGTGAGTGCATGCTTCCAGTAGAGCTCTTCGGTGCGGTCGAACTGGTGGGTGACCTGGAGCAGCTCCCGGCACTTCGGGATCAGGCGGAGCTCGAAGGTCGCTGTGGTGCTGTCTATGGCGACGGGCGGGACCGAAAAGGCGATCCTCGTGGTGCGCGTCCGGTCGTCGAGCCCGCGATAGGAGAGCGTGATATCCTGCCTGCCCATCCGGGGCGGAAGGAGCTCTCCCCGCTGCAGCCGTTTGATGCCCCGCACCTCGAAGATGTCCTCGAAGTCCGCCTCGAAGACGAGGTTCACCCGTACGGTCATGGGGTCGAGCCCGAAATTGATGAAATAGATATTCTCGAAGCAGTTCCCGTCCCAGAGGAATTTCGAGCGGTGCAGGTGGATGGTGTCGCGGGGAATCATCAAGGAGTCGAGCACGATGTCGGGATTGGTGAGGTCTGCCGACAGGATATGGTTATCTTTGCGGATGCCGGAGCTCAGGAAGAGCGGCCGGCGGCCTTCGAGCAGGAGCTCCCACCTGCTCAGGTAGCGGGTCCCTTTATGATAGAGCCCCTGCTCTTCCATGCCGAGCTTGAGAATATCGCCCACCCGGGCGAAGACCCCGAAGGTCTCGTTGTGCTTGAGCGTCAGGGTCTTGAAATCGACGCGGCCCGAGGTGGCGCGGATGTAGTACTCATCGATAACAGTGGTCGTCGTCTCGTTCATGGTATCATGCGATATACGCTATACGGGATGATCCGGTTTCCTGGTGCGTTTCCATCAATCTTTCATAGGCGGCGAGATAATCCAGGGCCATTCGCCGTGCCGAGAACCGCCTCTTGAACTCGCTGCGTACTCTGATCCTGTTCAGGGAGCCGGCCTTCCGCACCGCCTGCACCGCCCCCCGGATATCGTCGAAGATGAACCCGGTGAGCCCGTCCTCGACGATTTCGGGTATGCTCCCGCGCCTGCGCGCGATAACGGGAGTGCCGCATGCCAGCGCCTCGATCACGGCAAGGCCGAAGGGCTCGGGCCAGTCTATGGGGAAGAGGAAGGCGAGGGCATTGCCGAGGAGCTCCTGCTTCTCGCGCTCGCCGACCTCACCCAGGAACTCGATCAGGGGATGGTTCAGGAGGGGACGGATCGCCTCCTTGTAGTACGCTTCATCGGCCTTCCCCACCTTTGCCGCTATCTTCAGGGGAATATCGGCCTGCTTCGCAACTTCTACCGCGAGCTCCAGGCCCTTTTCCGGGGATATGCGTCCTATGAAGACGAGATAGGACCCGGGGCTCTCATTGAGCCGGTAGAGCCCGTTCGGCAGCCCGTGATAAACCGTAGCCTGCCAGTTTGCCCATGAGAGCGGCTTCCGCTGCGCATCGGAGATCGAGATGAGCGGAATATCGCTGAACTCCCGGTAGAGGGGAGCAAGATCGGGGATGTCGAGACGGCCGTGAAGCGTGGTGATAAAGGGAACGCCGATCCTCCGCGCAAGCGAAAAATGGAGATAGTCGGTATGGAAGTGGATGATATCGAAGGTCTCCGCTGCCTTGGCAACCTGTTCGAGCATGAGCATATGGTGGGATATCGGATCGATGCACCGCTGGTCTGTGCGCAGCGACGAGGAACAGATCGGGACCAGCTTCGCCCTTGTCCTCGAATCGCCGCTCGCAAACAGGGTTACTTTATGTCCGAGATCGACGAGCTCTTCGGTAAGATACGATACCACCCGCTCGGTCCCCCCGTAGCCCGAGGGCGGAACCGATTCGTAAAGAGGTGAAACCTGTGCAATCTTCATGGTTTTTTCCTCATTATGCAGTGACTGTTAGAGAGAGTTTATAGACGGTGGGGTGCTTACTAGAGATATAACACAGAAGGTACTTACAGTCAATTTACCGGGACCTGCGGGGTGTAATTAAAAGTGGTGGCAAGTAGCTGTATTCAAGTGTAAAAGGTTAGACTTATAGGAGAAAAAGTCCGCGACCGATAGTGTTATATTTTCGTTTATACTTCTCCGCTACTCGTAAAATATTCCCGCGACCATTTCCAGAAATATATTATAGTGATTATTCCAGTTTAAAAGCGTTATCACCGATCAATAGATCGGTTATTAGAGCCATCACCTGCCCACTTCCATTTCCCGCATGACCATTCAAAGATAGTTTTCGTCCTGACCCTGCTGCATCCTTTGCAGGCCGCCTCCCCTGCATGCATACACGCCCCTCTACACACCTGCCCTGACTGCCGGAAACGGAGCACGGTCCGAGGGCACCGTGTTCCACACCTCTATACTAAAGGGAGTCTTGAAGATAACCAACCGACTTTCAGGCGAAAGGAGAACCGCATGCCAGTAATCGGCTTCATCTGCCCAGACGGCCATCGCGTCACCTTTAAGGAGTGCTTCAACGAATGCCGGCTCTTCATAAGTCTCCCTGCCGGCCGGTGCAAGGCTCTCCCTTTATTGAGGAAAGCCTCCTGTCCACCCGGATGAGGCTCTCGTTCAGTATAGCGCTCGCAAACAATTTCCACCGGCGCATACTCCTCCAGGAGTTTGACGGCATTTGTACAAGCTTCTTGGATGGCCTTTTCCATACTCTCCCCGGTGGGGACATTGCCCACAGCGGAAAAATCGAGGTCTTCGGAGAAGCGGTAATCGCCGAAATAGCATTTCTTGAGAGCAGTGCCGCCCTTGAATATCAAAGTGTCTCGAAGTGCATCAACCCTGCTGATGCCGGCCAGTACCCAGGAAAGAATATAATCCTTTTCGAGGATATCCCAGGAAAGTCCTGTGCGCTTGCGGACCTCCTCAAGTCTGATCCGGAGTGGCTTCACTACGCGACCTTTCCGGGGAGGTTCTCCTGAACCATCCAGCGGTGATTGTAAGGACCCTTCCTCGGGCCGGAGGCGTCGAGCGTGCGGTACCCCTTGGTCCTGAGGGCAGCAAGAGGCTCGAGCTTCGAAGGCTCGATTCCCCGCTGCTCAAGCACCCATCCCAACCGCTTTGCGACAGCCGCGTCGAGCCTGAGGGCATACTTGATAATCCGGTCAAGGTCGAGAGCCGCACCCCTTATTTCAAATGCATGAAGAACTTCGGCGAAGTCTCCGCAGTATCTGGGCATGCTAAGGCCGTCGAGGAGCGTCCTTTCGGGATCGGTTACCATAACTCTGGCCTCATTAACCCAGACCTTCTCCGCACCGAAGAAACGTTCGGGCTTGACCCTGATGAACTGATAGGTGATCCCTGCAACAGGGTACCCGTTTTGAACTTCCTTTGCCTTCTCACCCCTGACACGCGGTATCGAGGTCTCTGTAGTCGTGAGCACAAATACTCGGCGCGGCACTTGCTCTGTCAGGCCGTGGTGATGCAATGCCGACCAGTGGCTGATAGCAGCCGGTTCGACAAGCGCCATGGCGATCTCGAACTCATGGGCAGGGACAACTCCGGGTACTGCAGATGAGAGCGCATAAAGACCCTTGTGCAACCGGACAATCCATCCGGCCCTGGCCATGTAGTGGAGGGACTGGCGTACATAGTCCGCAGACATTCCCACTGCAGGCGCAAATTCCCTGGCTTGCCGGGAAGTGAAAATCCGGTATCCTTCGGCAGCAAGTCTCCGGATAAGCTCAAGGCCGATTCCGGTATGTATGATCTTTTCTGTGCCCATTGTTCGTAATAATCGAACTTTCGCCCAAATTTATAATAGTTATTATAGGGCAATTGTTCGTTTAAGTCAAATAATTGCCCTAAACTTTATAAACTACTGTGGTGGGATGGCGGGGTATTCCATTATTTTTACGCTCACGGCAAAAAGCAAAGCTGGATTATCCTAATGCTGATATTATGCGGTGAACAACAGCATCTAAATTGGTGTGAATATCTGATTCCCAAACGCGAAGCACAATCCATCCTGCTGCGTGCAGTTCGCGGGTACGCTCCCGATCGCGTGCGATATTCCGTTCGATTTTTCTTATCCAGTATTACGATAGGACACCGGATGAGGTTTACTGGACTACACTGTCGCATATGCAGGTAGCAGTATGAACCAGGGCAGCTTATCACTTAAAACTGCTTCCGGCTGTCTAAACAAACCCGGCCACCTCTGTCTACACCTGTATTACTTCTCGGGCTGCATGTGCCCGCCTCGTCTCGATTGCTCCGCGATTGCTTTTGCCTCGGGAGTTGCGAAAGGGAAATAGTCCAGAACGTCATACTCCCATACGTTTGCAGGAAAGATCACGACAAGTTCGGCTACTTCATCTCTCAGGTTTTGAAACGAGTGAGGGACCATCGGGGGGATATTGACGATATAGGGGCCCTCTACGGCAAAGATATTATCTCCCAGGGCATAGAGAATATTGCCTTCGAGCAGTACATGTGCCTCTTCACCCACATGGGTGTGCATTGGCGGGGCGCCTCCCGGAGCAGTGTAGGTGATCCCCACGGTCAGGTTGCGATAGCCGTGTCTCTGCCCCTCCATAACGTGGACGTACTCACCGGGCCCGGGATTAATCACTGTCAGGTCTTTTTTGGGGAGAACAAAATCCTTGATTGACGTCATGGCCGGTGGCTCGAAACGCCCCGGTATCTTTCGCGTTTCCACTGCCCTGTGGGGATGATGTTGAGCATGCAGTGCCTGCCGCTCAGCATCGACGTCTACGATCAATTCGCCGTGCTCAATTCGCTGCCCGGGCTCTGCATCGGATGCGGAATAGGTGACCACCGGTTCAGGCGGCATAGCCGGAGCGTCCTCGGCGCCTCTCATGGCGTGAGTTGGCGCGCAAGCTGCGACTGCCAGCGCAATCCCGATAATGCATACAATGCTTACTACGACTTTGTTCATGGGCTATATCCTCCTCTTTAGGTTATTCATCTCAGGTTTTCTTTTCGAGATCGCTTCCCCTCTTTGCATGGTGCAAAAAGGGTCTACACTTTGGCGATACACTTAATCTCAACCATCAACTCAGGGAATGCCAGACGCTGAATTTGCACGATAGTGCTTGCCACAAGCGGGGTGCCGGAAAAGACCGCCTGCCGGCACTTCACCGCCGCAGCGAAGGCCGCCTCCATATCAGTGACAAAGAGCACCTCATCGACGATGTTGGCCATCGTAGCGCCATACTGTGCGAGCACCTTCTGGACGTTGGCATAGGCTTGGCGCATCTGCATTTCTATATCCCCGGGCCCGACGATAGTGCCTGTGTCGTCATGGCTCACCTGTCCAGAGAGATAGATGGTGTCTCCGACCTTCACTGACTGTGAGTACCCGTACTCTTGCTCCCAAGGCATAGTAAGGCTTTTTGCTTCCTTACTGATCGTCATAAAACACCTCCTACGGGGTTAACCGTGACATAGCTGAACTCACCGGCATCAGCTGGGGCGCGTGGCGCTGTCAGCTCGATGCCGTTGTTAGGCAGCGACGGTATCTCTGCATAGCTTACGCAGGGCGTCCCATGTCGAAGACAGTCTCCCGGAAGGATTTTCCCGTCTCGCATCTCACATTACCTAACCAGTTATTAAACAGCCATCTTATAAGTGCAATTCCGGCTCATGTCATTCCGACTTCCGCACCAAAAGGCCTTCGGCCTTCCGGGTGTTTCTCCCTGTTGCTGCTCGTCCGATTTCCTCTGCTGCTGTCGTTCTGCCCATGCATGCAGAAGTTCACTGCCCAGCTTCCGTAACTCCTCAATTGCACGCTGCTCGGCGTCATCTGCTTTCTCAATGCTCCCATCCTCATTCTCTGCTATCTCTATAATAGACTCTATCCTCGCCCTCAAAATCGGATTGTCCTTAAGCCGCTCATCTATGCTTACGCCTTTCCTCTTACCCCTATCCCTGCCCTCTATTTCATCCATTGTCTTGCCTTTATGTCTCATAACCTTTACCTCCTTACCTAACACTACCACATCCTGCCGCTTCCTTCTTCTCTGTCCTTCTTCTTGCCACCACTTTTAATTACACCCGGACCTGCGCTCAGATCGTCTTGAGGCGGCGGCGCGCCTTTTCGAGCGAACAGGCTTCGGCGAGCAGCGCCTCCCAGGGATTCTTTCGCTCGATCAGGCGGTCAAGGTCGCGGAGGGTATAGGCTCGCGCCGTGAGTCTCGGGTCTCTCAGCTCGTTCCACGCCAGCGGCGCTGCAACGGGAGCGCCTGCCAAGGCGCGGACTGCGTAAGGAGCGACCGCGGTCTGGCCGAACGCATTGCGCTGCACATCGATATAGACGCGGCCCTCGCGCCTCTCGATACGCTGTTCGGCGGTAACCATGTCGGGCTCCATCCGGATGAGCACCCCCACCATTCCCTGGGCAAAGCCCCGCACCTCGTCGAACCCGGCCCGGCCGTCGAGCGGAACCACCACATGAAGGCCTCGCGAGCCGGTGGTCATCACGAAGGAGCCGAGCCCCGCCTCCCGTAAAAACTCTCTCAGCATCAGTGCCGTCGAGCGCACGGGGCCGAAGCGGTCTTCAGACGGATCGATGTCGAAAATCATACGGTCGGGATTGTCCGGGGTATCGGCCCTGCTGAGCCAGATGTGGGGGACGCTGACCTGGTTGGCGAGGTAGAGGAGGGTCTCCCTGTTCTCGGCGGTGATGTGGGTGATGCTGCCCCCTCCCTTGAGCGGTACCGCAGCGCGCGCTATCCATTCCGGGAAATAGTCGGGCGCCTGCTGCTGTACGAACGTATCGCCGTAAATGCCGTCCGGAAATCGCTCCAGCATCAAAGGCCTGCCCTGCACAAAAGGGAGCATGACCGCGGCTGCCCGGTCATAATAGTCGATGAGATCGGCCTTGGTGATACCGTCTTCGGGAAAAAGCACTTTCTCGAGATTGGAGAGCTCGATGGTACGGGAATCGAAACCGACTCTCTCTCTCGACATGCTGCACCTCCTGCTGTTTCGCGGCGTCAGCTCTCGTGCCGCTGCGCTTCTGCCCTGATCAGGGCCTTGAGCTTCTTGAAGTCCTCCTCGAACAGCTCTTTTGTTCCGGGAAAGCGGAGCGCTGCCGAGGGATGGAAGGAGATGAAATAGGTCCTCCCTTCATGATGAACGAAGCTGCCGTGCTGTTTGGTGATCGCTACCGGACTGCCGAGCGCTGCAAGGCCGGCAACGCTGCCCAGGAGCACAACGATCTCCGGGTCGACCGCTCCAAGCTGCTTCATGAAGTGTGCGCGTGAGTGCCTGATACTCTCCCGTGAGGGCGTGCCCCGCTTCGGGAGATAGTAGACCGGGTTGGTGATGAAGACTTCATCCTCGGTCAGCCCGATCTCGCGTATCAGCGAGCGGAGCAGCCTGCCCGATCTCCCCACAAAGGGCCGGCCCGTCTTCGCCTCCTCCTTGCCGGGCGCCTCGCCGACGAACATGACCGCCGCATCGGGATTCCCCTCCCCGGTCACCGCCCTGCCGCTCCCCTGCTCCCGGCATTCATCACATGCCTCGATCTCCCGGGCGATCTTCGAAAGCTCCTCGCGCTTGTTCATCGTATGACTCTCTGCCTGCGTCGCCGCATTTCCTACTTAAACGGTACCCCATTACCTTCCCCATGTCAAAACGGTTCACTCCGGAGATAAAGAATCACAAGAGGAGAGGGGCGGAGGCGGGGCATTTGGAGCGGCTTGGGCAGCCCGGGCGGAGCCAGGATGGCGGAGCGGGGTGCCCCGCCTCGGAGACGGGCTGGATGCCCGTCGAGAATGAGCGCAAATGCCCCGCCTCCGCCCCTCTCCGGACCTGTGACATATTCGATTCGTTTATTCTGGGTTTACTCAGGGGAGAGGGCGGGCTACAATTTGAAGAGAGAGTGACCTTTCGACAAGGAGAGATCAAGCCATGCGCTCCTATAAGCGCCTTGAGGATTATGGAATTATCGGGGACCTCGACACCTGCGCGCTGGTGGGCAACGATGGTTCCATAGATTGGTGCTGCCTCCCTCATGTCGAATCACCGAGCGTCTTTGCCGCGCTCCTCGACCGGGAGAGAGGAGGCCGCTTCTCGATCACGCCCGTTCACCTCGCTTCATCAGAGCAGCGCTATGTAGACCGGACCACTGTGCTGAAGACTACTTTCCGCAGCAACGGCGGCGAGGCAGAGGTCGTAGACTTCATGCTCCCGAAGGAGATCGCCGGAAACGAAGCCCCGGTGGAGAAAAACATCTACCGGAAAGTATCGGGACGACGTGGCGTAGTATCCTTTGCCGTGGAGCTCAGCCCGCGCTTCGATTACGGCCGCGCCCCGACCGTCTTCGAACAAACGGAAGGGGGCATCCTTGCCGCCAGTGGAGAGGCGCGTCTGTATCTCGAATCACCAGTACCCCTGCGCATTACGGACGAGGGCGGCCGGGGGACCTTCACGATAAAGGACGGTGAGACCCTCTGGTTCGTCCTCGGCTACGGAAGCGCCCCGTTGTCGATGCCGGTCCTCTGCGATGAGGTGCTGCACGAGACGGTGCGCTACTGGGAAGGCTGGATGCATAAGTGCACGAGCGGCCGGTGTCTCTTCGAGGGGCCGTGGCACGAGCTGATCATCCGGTCGAGCCTGGTGCTCAAGCTCCTCGCCCATAACGAGACCGGCGCCATCTCCGCAGCACCGACCACCTCGCTGCCCGAAGTGATCGGAGGGGTGCGCAACTGGGACTACCGCTACAACTGGCTCCGCGACGCCTCTTTTACCGTGCAGGCGTTCAACAGCCTCGGTTATGTGCGGGAGGCGAAGGCGTTCCTGCGGTGGGCCAGAGGCATATTCACGAGACTCGATCCGGAGCAGATCAAGCCGCTCTACGGCCTGCACGGCGGCGTCGAGTTACGGGAGGAGGAGCTGCCGCACCTCTCGGGATACCGCTGCTCCCGCCCGGTGCGGATCGGCAACGCAGCGCACCGGCAGCTGCAGCTCGACATCTTCGGCGAGCTGATCGAGGCGGTTTACGATGCGACGCGGTACGGCGTGGAGATACCGCCGGACGCATGGTTTCATCTCGACGGCGTCATCGACTACGTCTGTTTCAACTGGAAGCGCAAGGACCACGGCATCTGGGAGCCCCGCTGCGCGCCGCGCCACTACACCCATTCGAAGCTCATGTGCTGGGTCGCCCTCGACCGCGGCATACGCATCGTCGAAAAGCTGGGCATGGATGCGAACACCGCGCACTGGAAGAGCGTGCAGCAGGAAATACGGCAGGCGATAGAGACGCAGGGGTTCAGCAGAAGGCTCAACAGCTTTGTCCAGCACTTCGACGGCGAAGAGCTCGACGCCTCGAGCCTGCTTATCCCGCTCATGGAGTTTCTCCCTTTCGACGATCCCCGGGTCCAGGGCACCATTGATGCGGTGAAGCAGAACCTGATGCGCAACGGCTTTGTCTATCGCTATCTCACCGATGACGGGCTTCCGGGAAGAGAGGGCTGTTTTATCCTCTGTTCTTTCTGGCTCGTCGATGCGCTCGCCCTTTCGGGACGGCGCGAGGAGGCGCTCGAGGTCTTCTCGACGATCTGCTCTCACGCGAGCCCTCTCGGCCTGCTGGCGGAAGAGATCGATCCCGACACCGGGGAGCAGCTCGGCAACTATCCGCAGGCCTACAGCCATATCGGCCTCATCAACAGCGCGCTCTATCTCGGCAAAGCGTTCGGAAAGGAGCAACGGGGGCCTGAACCGGTAGGCACAGAGGCGGGATAAGAGCAAAGGCTCTGTATGTCTTGTCGGGGATCTGGTGCTCGGGAGTCAGCGCCTGGAGTGACTACGCTGCATCGTCTTCGGACGAATCCTTTTCCTGCTCTTCGATAAACCTGAAGAGCTTCTCCATGGCGTCGATCTGCTGCAGCCGCTTGTTTCGCCCGGAGTGGCGGATGACGTCCTCGATGAAGTCCGGCGACTCGGGCAGATCGGCATTGTACACACCGCGCCTCGTGACCTTGTAACTCTCCACTTCCGTCCGCAGGGCGTTCGGCGTCGCCACGACCTTCCGGACCGCGATGAATCCGTTCTTCACGTTCAGCAGCCCGATGATCGAGCGCAGGTAGTTGATTGCATCGTTCCAGCTCTCGAGGGAGAATTCGATTTCCGCATGGATGACCGCCTCGCTGTCCCGGTTCACATCAATGGACGTGACCGTGAGGTCCCGCGAGCAGTTCCAGAGTTTATCGATGAGGTCCTGGCTGACTTTCTTGTGCGGATACGGCAGCTTTATATAAAATGCCCTTATCTCCCGGTAAAGCTCCATTGCTCATTATAGCACTATCCTCTCCGGAAAAGGCAACCACACCATGCAATGTTTCTCCTTTGTAATTGTTCTGCAACGTCATTATAATCGTGCCTCGTGAATCGATCGAATCCCCTGCAGTTTTCAATTTTGCTTTTTGCTTCTTGCTTCTTGATCTTTACTCACTATGCTCTCTTCATGGGGGCGGCCTTTAAACAAAGGATTTGCAGGCTGTCTAATCCTCCAGCTTGAAGGTTAAATAGTTAATTGATTTAGATGTAAATAAACCTTGACTAAAGGTTTGTACATGGTATAAAGTTTAAAAAATTTATTCTTACAGGGGGTAGTGACATGAGAAGGTATTTGGCAGTGCTCCTCGCGTTTTCTTTCCTTCTCCCGCTCTCTGCATTCGCGGCCGACCAGGGCGATCTGCTCCAGAAGATCGAAGCGCTCTCCAAAGAGCTCGATTCCCTGAAAGCCCAGATGCACGAGATGCAGAAGAAAGAGACCGTGAAGGAAGAAAGAATCACGATGGTGGAGAAGAAGGCCGAGGCAGCAGAGACGCCTTCCTGGTTCAGGATCGGCGGCGACTACCGGGCGAGGTTCGACTCTCTCAAAGGAGAGACTCAGACAGCCTTCGTGCTGTTTGCTCCGGGCGCAGTACCTGGTGTAATTACCGGGCAAGACGTTAAAAATGATGTACTGTTGACTAACCGCTTTGGCTTAAACATGGAAGCAAAAGCCACAGAGGACGTGACGGTTAAAGCAAGACTGTTGATGTACAAAGTTTGGGGCCATGAGAGCGAGGCTCCTGCGGCGGCTGGAAGCGTTGCCGGCGGGAACGCCTTCTTTGCCGACAGATTTTTCGACTTCGATGGTAATATTGCCCATGTCCCTAAAGACAACACTTTACGGGTAGATCAGGCATATGCCACATGGAGCAATGTGTTCGGTCAGCCGGTATGGTTCTCGGTCGGCAGGAGGCCCTCTACCGGCGGCATTCCGACGAATATAAGGCAGAACATCGAGAAGATCGGCAATGCCGGCGTTCCCGGTCTTTTAATCGATTATGCCTTCGACGGCCTCACCCTCGGCTATGCACCCGATATCGACGCCCTCCCCGGCGCCTATGCAAAGTTCTGCTATGGCAGAGGCTTCGACAGCGGGTATAGAAATCTCAATAACGGGCTGAAAGATGTAGACTTCATCGGGATCAATGTTGTCCCTTACGACACAGATGTTCTCCATGTAGAATTACAGTACAGCCGGGCGTTCAATATCTTCACCTTTCCGGAAGGAAATACCTTCTCAGCTCTTGGCGCTACCTTCCCCAATGCAAATGTTGGTGATATAGACCAGTACGGCACGGTAATTATGGGCAAGATCGATAAGGTTGGTCCTGGCGATATCAACCTCTTTCTCTCTGCTGCGCTGAGCAAGACCCATCCGAACAGTAACGGATTAGATTTATCTGGAATGGGACTTGGTACATTTGGACTGCTTTGGGATCCCGGTACCGAGAGGAAGAGCCGCACAGGTTATGGAGTCTATCTCGGTGGACGGTATGATATTGAAAAGACCGGCACCAAAATCGGGTTAGAGTACAACTACGGATCTAAGTACTGGATCACCTTTGCGCCTGCCTCTGACGATATCTGGACCGGCAAGCTGGGGACACGAGGTGATGTGTATGAGGCTTATATCATCCAGGAGCTCAATAAGAAACCTATAGCCAAAAGAGGAAAGGCTTTCTTCAGGCTGGGGTATCAATACTATGATTTCGAGTACTCCGGAAGCAATAACTGGATCGGGGCTCCCTATAAGATAAGTGAGATATCTGCTGCCTCTACACCGCAACTCTTCGCTCCGCTCAAGAACGCTCACGATATCTATTTGACCTTCGACGTCCTGTTCTAAACCGAAAAGGGAGGGCGAGAGCCCTCCCTTTCATTCTTCTCTTGCCGCGATCTTCTTTAATTTCCTCTTTTCAGCGTGTTAGAATTATTCAGTTATCCGTATGGTGGAGGAGGAAGGTAATGAATGAGATTATCTTTGTTTTAGAGGAGGACCCTGAGGGAGGGTACAATGCCCGGGCACTCGGGCTTGCGATATTCACCCAGGGAGAGACCATGGAAAAGATTAAAGACAATATTAAAGACGCGCTCAGGTGCCATTTCGAGCGCGACGAGGAGATACCGAGGATAATAAGGCTTCATTTTGTAAAAGAAGAAGTCTTTTCCTATGCCTAAAATACCCAGGGATATATCTGGTGAGGAGCTGGCAAAGTCGCTCAGCAAGGCAGGGTATGAAATAACGAGGCAAACAGGCAGTCACATGAGACTGTCATGCCGCCTTAATGATGCAGAACACCATATAACCATTCCGGCACACTCTCCCCTGAAGATAGGCACCTTGAATAATATTCTGAAAGATGTTGCCGAGTTCTTAAAAATCGATAAGAAAACTCTTTTAGAGCAACTTTTTTAGAAAGAGAAAGACATATTTATATTAAGGAGAGTTTGTTATGAGGCAGTTTGGTGCAATCGCAGTAAGTCTTTTCATTGCAATAGCCATTTTTTGCAGTATTTCCCTCGTGTATGCAGCCAATCCCGGCTCGCCCGCTCCTGAT
The DNA here is from genome assembly GCA_040752355.1 of Nitrospirota bacterium. Taxonomy (NCBI): domain Bacteria; kingdom Pseudomonadati; phylum Nitrospirota; species Nitrospirota bacterium. Next base: position 61,996 of record JBFMHE010000019.1, read on the forward strand.
TTTACCCTCACCGATATAAGCGGAAAGAAAGTTTCCCTTTCAGAACTCAAGGGAAAGGTGGTGCTCCTCAACTTCTGGGCCACCTGGTGCGGTCCCTGCAGGGCCGAGATGCCCGGGCTGAACAAGCTCTACCAGGAGCTCAGGGAGAAAGGGCTCGTGGTGCTCGCGATTTCGGTGGACACTTCGGACAAGCCGGTGAAGGAGTTCATGAAAGACAAGAAGTTCTCTTTCCCGGTCCTCCTGGATACCGATAAGGAGGTCTCTTTCGACGATTATGCGGTCATGGGGCTGCCGACAACCATAATAATAGACAGGAAAGGCTTGATCGCCGAGAAGGTGCTGGGAGAGCGCGAGTGGGATACTCCTCAGATGAAGGAGAAGATAACAAAGCTGCTTATGGCGAAGTAGTGGCGGGAGGTAGAGAGATGATATCCGGTAACGGGATACGCAGTAGAGGGAAGATGGTTGTGTTGCTGTCCGTTTTTGCGCTTTTGATCGGGGGCTGTGCGAGCGACACCTTTGTCATCACCAAGCACGGCAAGAGCTACTTCTTCGGGAGCAGCAGGGAGGGGTTTCACCAGATGCTCTGCGAGTCCGGGGACCTGCAGCGGATCATCGCCGATACCCGCCTCTCTCCGGAGCATAAGGACAGCCTATACAAGTACAACTGCGTCGAGCAGTCGAAGGATAAGGTGCGGGAGCTCTACGGCGGCTTCGCACCCGAGCAGCGGAGGGAGCTGCGCCTCGCGTTCCAGCTGCACGGGTACGACATAAATACCATGGACTGTTGAGGCCCGAAGATGGCCGTATCCGGTCGGATACAATAATAAGCTATCAGCTTTCAGCCGCCAGCAATCAGCAAGAAAAGGTGGATTAAAGACATAGAGAGCTCGGTTCCTCTTTGACTGATAGCTGACCGCTGAGGGCTGACTGCTTTCTTATTCCGTTGCTGATTGCTGACGGCTGAGAGCTGATTGCTGTTTATTGCTGTGCGCTCTCCACTTGGTATATAATAGGCAGACTTTTTACCGACTGATAAAGGAAGTGGCGCATGGCACCCGTAACACCCACCCGTGACAGCGGCGCGCTCGCCGAGCAGGCGCGCAAGGTACGAATCGAAATCCTGAAGATGCTCACCGCATCGGGGTCGGGACATACCGGCGGCTCCCTCTCGTCCGCTGATATCGTCACCGCTCTCTATTTCTATAAGCTCCGGCACCGTCCCCTCGAACCGGATTGGCCCGGGCGGGACCGTTTCATTCTCTCCAAAGGCCACGCAGCGCCGGTGCTCTATACGGCGTTGGCGTTATCGGGATATTTCGATACCGGCCTGCTCAAGGACCTCAGGAAGATCGGCTGTCCGCTCCAGGGCCACCCGTCATCAAAGCTTCTGAAGGGTGTCGAGGTGTCCACCGGCTCCCTCGGCCAGGGCCTCTCGATCGCCAACGGCATCGCTCTCGGGCTGCGGCTCGATAATAGTCCTGCCCGGGTCTACTGCCTGCTGGGTGACGGCGAGACGCAGGAGGGCCAGGTCTGGGAAGCGGCGATGACGGCCGGCCATTACATGCTCGACAATCTCTGCGCCATCGTCGATCTGAACGAGCTCCAGATCGACGGCAAGTGCGAGGATGTAATGAAAGTGGAGCCCGTGGCAGGGAAGTGGAGGGCCTTCAATTGGCATGTGTTCGAGATAGACGGCCACAATATGAGCCAGATCATCGATACCCTCGATGAAGCCGAACATATCAAGGGCAAACCCTCGGTGATCCTCGCGAGGACCGTCAAGGGGAAGGGTGTCTCCTTCTTCGAGGGCAAGGCGGAGTACCACGGGGTGACGCCGACTGCGGAAGAGCTCGAAAAAGCGCTAAAGGAGTTGAGCAGCAATGGGAAGTAGAGAAGAGCAGTCAGCAGTCAACGGTCAGCAGTCAGCGCAGACCTTTGCCGGCCAGGCGGTGGCTACCCGCGACGCCTACGGCGCAGCGCTCCTCGAGCTGGGAAAGCGGAACACGCGGGTGGTGGTGCTCGATGCCGATCTCTCGGGGTCGACAAAGACCGCGAAGTTCGCCAAGGCCTTCCCGGACCGCTTCTTCAATATAGGCATCGCCGAACAGGATATGGTCGGCACTGCCGGCGGCCTCTCCCTTGCCGGCAAGATTCCTTTTGCTTCGACCTTCGCCATCTTCGAGACCGGCCGCGCCTGGGAGCAGGTCCGGCAGACCGTATGCTACTCGCATCTCAATGTAAAGCTCGTCGCGACGCATGCGGGCATCACCGTCGGCGAGGACGGTGCTTCTCACCAGGCGCTGGAGGATATCGCGCTGATGCGCGTGATCCCGGGCATAACCGTGATCGTCCCTGCCGACGGATACGAGACCGAGCAGGTCATCAACGCCGTCGCCGAGACCGATATTCCCGTCTATGTACGACTGGGGAGAGCCAAGGTCCCTGCGGTCATGCCGGCGGAGTACCGCTTCCGGGTCGGCAAGGCGTACACCTTTTCCCTGGGCCGCGACGTGACGATCATCGCGACCGGCATCATGGTAGCAAAGGCTCTCGAGGCGCAGAAAATCCTCGCACAGAAGGGCATCGACGCCGGTGTCATCAACATGTCGACCATCAAGCCCCTCGACACCGCTGCAGTGCTCGAGGCGGCGAGGACATCGAAGCTCATCATCACCGCCGAAGAGCACTCGATCATCGGCGGCCTGGGCGGCGCTGTGGCCGAGGTTATTTCGGAGCAGCATCCGCTCCCGCTCCGAAGGATCGGCACGCGGGACACCTTCGGATGCTCCGGCAGTCCGGACGAGCTGTTGAAGCTCTTCGGCCTTACCGCCGATACTATAGTTACTGCCGCGACCGACTTTTTCAAGGACCGGCAATGAGAACTGCTGAACCCGGGGGTCTGACCCCGAGCTAGGATTCCGATGCCAGGACGCAGTATTTGATGCTACTATGATCGCTTTCCAGAATGTCTCGAAATATTTCGACCACGACACCGCGCTGAGAGGACTCACCTTCACGATCGACAAGGGGGAGATGGCCTTTATCACCGGCCCCAGCGGCGCGGGGAAATCGACCCTCCTCAAGCTCATGTATCTCTCCGAATGGCCCGACGACGGCGAGATCACGATCGGCGACTTTACGCTCGGCTCGCTGCGGCCCTCCCAGATACCGCTCCTGCGGCGGGACATCGGCGTGGTCTTCCAGGACTTCAAGCTCCTCGACAACCGGACCGTCTTCGAGAATGTCGCCCTCGCGCTGCGCATACGGGGCGTCGGCGAAAAGGATATAAAGACCCGCGTTTCGGAGGCATTGAAGAAGGTGCATCTGCGCCACAAGGCGGACAGCTACCCGAAGAAGCTCTCGGGCGGCGAGCAGCAGCGGGTGGTCATCGCCCGCGCCATTGTCGCCGAACCGTTCCTGCTCCTCGCCGATGAGCCGACCGGGAACCTCGATCCGAATACCGCGCTGGACATCATCCAGCTTTTCAGGAATATCAATATCCACGGCACCACCGTCCTGATCGCGACCCATAACCGGGAACTCTACCGCCATACCGGTGCGCGCGTCTTCAGGCTCGACAGCGGGGCGATCGTGGGAGAGGAGCGGGGCTGATGACACTGGCCTACTCGTTCAAGTCCGCGCTGGCGAGCATACGGAGGGAGAAGTGGATCAATATGCTCTCGATCCTCACCGTCGCCTCGAGCCTCCTGATCGCGACCCTGACGATGTTCGCCCTCTACAATGTCGAGCTCGTCACCAGTCACCTTCCCGAGCGCTTCACCATGCTGATCCATCTCAAGGACGTGGTCTCCGCTGAAGAGGCCCAGAGCCTCGCCGCATCGCTGAAACAGCGCACCGACGTGGCGCAGGTAACGTATATCTCGAAGGAAGAGGCGCTCGCCGAGCTGAAGCATGCCTTCAAGGATACCCATTCCCTGCTGGAAGGTCTCGACGAGAACCCCCTCGCCTCCTCGATAGAGCTGAAGCTGAAGAAGGAGTTCGTCGCCCAGTCGGCCACAGCGAAGATCGCCGGGGAGATCAAGAAGCTCCCCGGCGTCGATGCCGTCTATTACGGCGAAAAGATCGCCGAAGCGATCTACCTGATCAAGAAGTCCGTCCAGAACGTGAGCGCTATCATTCTCCTCACCATTTCGGCGGGCGTCATCTTCGTTACCTACAGTACGGTGAAGATCCTCTTCTACCGCCGCAACGAGGAGATAGAGATACTCAAACTGCTCGGCGCGACAGGGAGCTTCATCCGCGCGCCCTTCCTCATCGAGGGGAGCATCATCGGCCTGTGCGGCGGCCTGCTCGGCATTGTCGGCGCCTTTCTGTTCTATTTCGCGGTCACCTACCGGCTGAGCGTCGTCATCCCCATACTCAAGACCCTGGTCTTTCCCCTCGGCATCCTCGGCGCATTGCCGTTCATCGGCATTGTTCTCGGCCTGGCCGGCTCCGCCCTGGCCATAGGGCGGCTGAGGCTGTAATAAACCAAAATGGCACGATGAAAAACGACCCGCCAAGGAAATTCAGGCTCTTCGTTCCTTTCATCGCATATCTCCTCGTTATTCATTTCTCATCTCCCGCCCTCCTCGCCGAACAGCCCCGGGATGAGTACAACCGCATCCAGAAGGACCTCCGCACCCAGAAGAAAAAGCTCGATACGGTCAGGAAGGTGGAGCAGACGGTGCTCGAGGACCTGCGCAAGACCGCGGCAGAGCTCGGCGCTATCGAGGAGCAGCTCACGACCCAGCGGCGGAAGATCGCCTCGCTGCAGTATACGATCGCCAAGCTCCAGGAAGAGATAAAGAGCGACAGCGCAGCCCTCCAGGGACATAAGGGCCGCCTGAAAAAAAGGCTCCGGACCCTCCTTGCGCTGAACATGGACACGGATGCGCTTCTGGTGCTCATCAGCGGCGAGGATATCGCCCAGACCCTGCGGACCATGCAATACCTGCGCGATATAGCGGCATATGATTATGCGCTCATCAGGAAGTACAAGGAAGAGCTGCGCATCCTGGCTGAAAAAGAGACCGGCCTGCGGCAGCTGCATGTCCAGCTGAAGGGAGAGGAGAAAAAGCTCTCCCTTCTCGAGACCTCCCTCAAGGAGAAGAAGCGGGAGCGGGAGACGCTCCTCGCCAGTGTCAGAAAGGAAAAGGGTCTCTACGAGAACATGATCAAGGAGCTCAGGGAGAGCTCCAACCGGCTGCTCCGCATCATCCAGGAGGCGGAGCGGAGGGAGCGGGAGCTGAGCAAAAAGCGGAAGACGAAGTCGAAGAGCGGTGCAAAAGAGGAAGAGCCCTTCGAAGACAGCGACTTCCTGAGGGCGAAGGGGAAGCTCCCCTGGCCGGTGGCCGGCAGCGTCATGATCAGTTACGGGTCGCAGGTCGATCCCCTCTTCAACCTGCCGGTCTTCAGAAGCGGCATCCACATAAAGACGACTGACAGCGCGACGGTGAGGGCGGTCCATGAGGGCAAGGTCGTCTTTGCCGAGGATTTCAAGGGATACGGCCGGCTCGTGATCGTGAGCCACGGCGGCGGGTACCACACGCTCTACGGGAACCTCTCGAAGATTTTTTCGAGGGATGGCGCTATAATAAAGGATAATCAAAGCATTGGAGAGGTGGGGGAGTCGACCGTCCTGGGAAGCCCCGGCCTCTACTTCGAGATACGGTACAAGGGGAAGCCTCTCGATCCCCAGCAGTGGTTGAGAAGATCGTAGCGTTATTGCGGCGCCGTACCCCGGGAGCTGCGTGCAATAATGATGATGGAGGAAAGAATGTCGTTGAGGAAGAAATGGCTCATCATTATCGTGGTGCTGCCGCTGGTGTTCGGAGCCGCGCTGCTCGGAAAGTGGACCGTAGAGACTGTCAGCGCCGAGAACAGCTATGAGGAGTTGAAGACCTTCGTCGAGGTCCTGACGACGGTGCGTAAGAACTACGTCGACGAGGTGAAGACAAAGGATCTCGTTTCGGGCGCCATCAAAGGGATGATCGCCGCGCTCGATCCCCATTCGAGCTACATGTCGCCCGAGGCGTTCAGGGAGCTCCAGGTCGAGACCAAGGGAGAGTTCGGCGGCCTCGGCATCCAGATCGGGGTAAAGGACGCGGTCCTTACGGTCATCGCTCCCATCGAGGATACGCCTGCCTACCGGGCGGGGATCAAGGCGGGCGACAAGATCGTCAAGATAGCGGGAGAGTCTACGAAGACCCTGGCGATCACCGATGCCGTGGCGAAGATGCGAGGACCGAAAGGCTCGTCAATCGTACTTTCTATCATACGGGAGGGCTGGAAGGAACCGAAGGACTTTACCCTCGTGCGGGACACCATAAAGATCAGGAGCGTCAAGGCCAGGATGCTCGACAGCGCCATCGGCTATGTGAAGCTCACCCAGTTCCAGGAGACGACCGCCGAAGACCTCGCCGCAGCCCTGAAGAGACTGAAGAAAGAGGGAATGGCCTCGTTGATTCTCGACCTCCGGAACGATCCGGGGGGGCTGCTCAACAGCGCCGTCGAGGTGACGGAGCAGTTCCTTCCCCCCAAGAAACTGGTGGTGTATATAAAAGGAAGGAACGGCGAAAAGACGGAGTATTTTACCGAAGAGGATACGACCTCGTATACCGAGATGCCGATGGTGGTCCTGATCAACCAAGGGAGCGCCAGCGCCTCCGAGATCGTCGCCGGCGCATTGAAGGACTGGAACAGGGCTATCCTCGTCGGTACGCAGACCTTCGGCAAGGGCTCGGTCCAGAGCCTCATCCCCCTCAGCGACGGCGCAGGCCTCCGCCTTACCACCGCAAAGTACTACACCCCCAAGGGGACGAGCATCCAGAGCGTCGGCATCGCGCCCGACCTCGTGGTCAAGCTCGAGGCGAAGAACGGCCAGGAGAGCCATCCGATAGTGAGAGAGCGGGACCTGGAGCGGCATCTCAAGAACGAGAGCCAGGAAGACGGCCCCGAAGAGAAAGAGACGGCGCCGGTAGAAGTGGACGAGAAGGACGACATCCAGCTCCAGCGCGCGGTCGATACGATCAAGACCTGGAAGGTCTTCGAAAAGATCCTCAAGAAAGCAGCGTAATGCGTTTATAGCGTTATAGCGTTTATAGCGTAAAGAAAGAAGACCACGGCACAATGAGCACTATAACGCTACAAACGCGATAAACGCTATAACGCGTTAACGGTATGGGTCGCGTCATATTCGATATCGAGACGGTGGGCGTCGAGTTCGACGCCCTCGATCCCTCTACCCAGGACTATCTCCTCAAGTGGGCGGAGACCGACGAGGAGCGGGAGCGGGTAAAGGAGAGCCTCTCCTTTTATCCCCTCACCGGCCAGATCATCACCATCGGCATGTTCAATCCCGATACCGACCGGGGCGCTGTCTATTTCCAGGCACCGGATGAGATGCTCCTGCCCTTCGAGGAAGAGGGGATCAGGTACGAGTGCGGGACCGAGCGGGAGCTCCTCGAGAAGTTCTGGGCCGCGGTAAAAGCGTATGACCAGTTCGTCACCTTCAACGGCAGGGTGTTCGACTGCCCGTTCATCCTCGTCCGCTCCGCCGTGCATAAGGTGCGCCCCACCCGGGACCTGATGCCGAACCGCTACAACGGGGCGCATATCGATCTCCTCGATCAGCTGACCTTCTACGGCGCCTCGAAGCGGCGGTTCAGCCTCGATATGTGGTGCAGGACCTTCGCCATCAAGAGCCCCAAGGCCGAGGGCATTACCGGGTATGAGGTGAAGGAGCTCTTCCGCGCAGGCCGCCACGCCGATATCGCCCGGTACTGCGCCGGCGACCTCCGGGCGACCAGGGAGCTCCTCCTCGTCTGGGAAAACTACCTCCGCTTCCCCCAGGACCGCATCGTCTCCCTGTAGCTCTCGGTTCTTCCACCTCTTCCTATGCTCATTGTAAAAACTCTGCATTTACGATAGAATGCAGGGAAAGACGGATTGCATCCTGTTTCAACTCCTGGGGAGGAGGTCGTTTCATTTATGCGGTTGCTGCTCGTTGAAGACGAACAGAAGGTGGCTGCCTTCATAAAAAAGGGGCTGGAGGAAGAGTTCTATGCCGTGGAGGTCGCCGAGGACGGCGCCCAGGGACTGGAGATGGCGCTCGCCTACCATTATGATCTCATCATTCTCGATCTCATGCTTCCCCGCATCGACGGCATCGAGCTCTGCAAGGCGCTCAGGAGCAAAGGCCTGACCTGCCCGATACTAATGCTCACCGCCCTCGATGCAGTGAACAAAAAGGTCGAGGGTCTCGAGAGCGGCGCCGACGACTATCTCACCAAGCCCTTCGCCTTTTCCGAGCTGCTGGCGCGGATAAAGGCCCTCTTGAGGAGAGTCTCCGACCGCACCGATGCGCTCTACCTCGAAGACCTGAGAATGGACCTCCTGTCGAGAAGGGTCTTCAGGGGAGACCGGGAGGTGGTCCTGAGCCCGAAAGAGTTCTCGATCCTCGAGTACCTGCTCAGGAACAAGGGACGCGTCCTCTCGCGGTCGCAGATCATCGAGAATGTCTGGGGCTATAACTTCGACACCAGCACGAATATCGTCGATGTGCATATCAAGTTCCTGCGCGAGAAGGTCGATAAGGAGTCGCAGAAAAAATTGATCCATACGGTGAGGGGAGCGGGGTATATCCTGAAAGAGGAAGCCGCGTGATCATCAGGAGCTTCAGGCTGCGTCTCACCCTCATCTATACCGCAGCGGTACTCTTCATGTTCTCCCTCTTCGCCGGGATCATCTATGTAAAGAACAGGAGCGACGTGCTGGACGGCGTTGACCAGGAGCTGATGAAAGAGGTCCAGACCGAGCTGCTCCCCTACGCAACACGGCATGTTGCGGGCCCCAACCGGGAGCTCATCAAATTCGACGGCGACGAGTACTACCAGATCATCAACAGCGACGGGAACATCATCATCAGCAATCTCAAGGAGCGGAATTACCACTGGCCCCTGAACGAACGGCTGATGCGCCTCGCCTTCGACGGCTCCCACCACTACGATACCGTCTTGCACCGCGGGGAGCGCTTCAGGATACTCTACCACCCGGTCGACAAGAAGTACATCCTCCGCGTCGGCCTGTCGCTCACCCACGAGGAAAATGAAGCGAACCATCTCCTGCAGCTCTACATGGTCTTCTTTCCGGCTGTCATGGTCGTCACCGCTGCCATGAGCTGGTTTCTCGCCGGACGGGCGCTCTCGCCGGTGGTCACCATCACCTCGCTGGCCGAACGGATCATAAAGGGCGCCGAGGGAGAACGGATCAACATAGGAGTGAAAGGGAGAGAGATCGACGACCTGGTGCGCCTGTTCAATACGATGCTCGAGACGCTCCAGCATAATCTGGATGCGCAGCGCCGGTTCACCTCCAATGTCTCCCATGAGCTGCGCTCGCCGCTTACGTCCCTGCGGGGGACCATCGAAGTCGCGCTCAGGAAAAAGAGGCCTCCGGAGGAATACGAGGACCTCCTGCGCAGCACCCTTGCCGATACCGTGCGGCTCTCGAGGATCATCGACAGCCTTCTCTTCCTCTCGCGTGCGGACAACAACATCCTCGAGTTCAGGAGACAGTGGCTCGATGTAAGCCAGCTCCTCTCCTCTATCGTAGACCGCTACCGGGAGCGGGCGGCGGCAGGCAACCTCTCGATCATCGAGAACTACGGCGAGCATCTCGAGATAAACGCCGACAGCGATATGCTCGAGCAGGCATTCGCGAACCTCATCGAGAACGCCCTGAAGTATACTCCCCCGGGCGGCGCCATAACGATCTCCACGGAGCGGGAGAACAGCGGGGTCAAGGTCACGGTCAGCGACACCGGCGCCGGTATTCCCGAAGCAGCGATCCCGCACATCTTCGAACGCTTTTACCGGGTCGATCGGGACCGGTCGAGAAAACAGGGAGGGACAGGGCTCGGCCTCGCCATAACGCAATGGATCGTCTCCGCGCACCGCGGTTCCATCTCGGTGAAGAGCCGCGAGGGAGAAGGCAGCGACTTCATCGTCATCCTTCCCGAAGGCGCGTAGTCCGGATAGTTATAAGTGGCGCAGGAAAGGGACAAGATGCGGTGCTGGAACGGCTTGGGCAGCCCAAGCGTAATCATGGATGATGAAGCGGGCTGACCTAGCCTCAGAGCAAGGCTCGGATGCCTTGCGAGAATGAAGTGGAAGCACTGCGTCTTGTCCCTTTCCGGGGTTGAAAGAAAGAGGGCTAAGGATTAATCAGGCGATAACCGAAGCCTCATAAAACATGCACGGGCGCTGTGCCCGGCTTCATTCCTTTATATATTCGTTCACCTTCGTGTAATCGAAGGACTCCTCGGCCAGCACCCGCTCGACAAACCTGAAGATCATGGCGCGCTGCCCTGGCTTCAGCTCGGGATAGAAGACCGGATTCGCCACAACAGCGCCCCTGAACGCATAGAACGGCGCCAGGACCGCATAGAGCTCCTCGTCTCCTGAAAGACCGGCATACTCGTCGAAGAAGAGCTGCAGCGCCTCATAGTAAGGGCCGCGCACTTCGTCGTGGTACTTTATCGAAAAAAAGATATAATTGATGGTCAGGGCAGTGACATCGTCGGCAGGATCTCCCCAGGGGCCGCGGCTCCGGTCGAGGAGGATGAAATCCCCGGCGCTGCCGCCACTCCCGGACGAATCCTCCTTGAACCATATATTGCCCGGGTGGAAATCGCCGTGGATCTGGGCAAGGCGGTAGACCTTCGGTTTGAGCCGGACCCGCCAATCGATGCAGCGCTTCTCGATAGCCGCCATCTCTTCGTAGCTCAGGGTCCCGTCGGGATAGAGATCGAAGACCCCCATCAAGCATTCGCCGTGCCCGATGGTATCCCGCAGTTTTCTCCAGTAGAGCGACCGCGAGCTCTTCCTCACCGCGTGGATCTCTGCGAGATACCTCGCCATCGCCCCGACCTTCTCCCTGTCCGAGGCATCGAGCCGCTCTTTTCCCGAGAGGGCATGCAGGTCGGCGAAATAGTCCCTCCCTTCCGCACGCTCCATCAGGAGGTAGTACTCTCTCCCGCCGCCGACCGACTTTACCGAGCCGTCCTCCAGCTCGGCGAGCACGTCGATCGCCTTCACATGGCGGGGGAGATTCCCGTATTCATCGAGATCGAGGAGGAAGACCGATGCCCGGTCCGCAGGATAGTCGTGGCCGAGCCCTTCGGCATTGAGGGTCTTCACTACATAAGAGGCGACGCCTTCCGGCATCTCGGCCTCGATAAGAAAACCCGAGCCCTGGACGCCCGAGCCGAGCTTCCTGATACTGCAACGGCGTGCATGGGGAAACTGCCGGCTGAGGTAGGAGCGCAAGGCATTCTCATTTATCATCGCAGCCTCCCTTACGTTTCTAACAAAATAAATGAGCTTGGAGTCGGGCGAGGCATAGTACATGAGCGGCATGGGCAGCCCAAGCGAAGCTAGGATGGCGGAGCTGACTGTCCCGCCTCGGAGGTCCCATCGACCGAGAATCGGGGTCCCCGAAGATCGAAGATCTTTGGGGTGGCAGTTGAGCGAATGTACTATGCCTCGCCCGACTCCCCCTCCTCATTCCGCTAGACGCTCTTATTAAAGAATACAGGAGTCGGAATTCAGAATCCAGAATAATAAGGAAGTCCTCTATCCTTATTATTCTGACTTCTGTCTTCCAGCTTCCGGATTTTTCTTTTACAGCGCTCCGAAGGTGCTTTGGTACCGCTCGCTGAACTCCTCGACGGTGTAGCGGTGCTCCTGGGTTCCGTACTGCTCGATGGCGTAGGTTGCGGCGACCGCTCCCATCTGCGCGGCAACGGGCAGGGGCCTGCTTTCGACGAGCCCCTTGAGGAGGCCTGCCCGGTAGGCGTCGCCGGCGCCGGTCGGATCGACAATGGCCCGGGGCTTGACCGTCGGTACGGCCACGTCCCCGTCTGCGGTGCTGATGAGCGATCCCTTTTCTCCGAGGGTGGTGACGATCGTCGGGGTCAGCTCGAGCAGCCCCTTCTTGTCTCTTCCCGTCATCTTCGTGATCAGCTCGAGCTCGTAGTCGTTCGAGACGAGCATGAACGATCCCGCGATCCACTCCGTGAGTGCGCCGCTCTCCCACGCGGTCAGCGACTGGCCGGGGTCGCAGACGCAGGGTATGCCCCTGCGCTTGTATTCCCGTGCGTACTCCATCATATCCGTGAGATTGCCGGGGCCGATAAGCGCAATGCTACCGCTCCCGCGAGCTCCGCCGGAATGATTGAGGACGTATCCGGAAGGAAACTTCATCGCTCCCGGGTTGAACCCGGTTATCTGGTTGTCCGCGCGGTCGGTCGTGATATACGCGCCTGCCGTGAACTCCTGGTCGATCACCTTGATCCCCTCGATCGGGAGGTTGTTCTTGTGCAGCCAGTCGAAGTAGCTGCGGTAGTCTCTCCCGATGGTGGCGAGGATGATGGGCCGCTCGCCGAGCAGGCTGAGCGAATAGGCGATGTTGCCCGCGGTGCCCCCGAACTTCTCGACCATGCCGTTGACCGTGAAGCATACGTTGAGAATATGTATCTTGTCCGGGAGTATATGGTCCGAGAACTTCCCCGGGAAGTCCATGATCCTGTCGTACGCCAGAGAGCCGGAGACATAAATAGTCATGAGCACGTCCTAAAGAGAAAGATTAAGAGTATCTAACAGATGAGCAGAGGGAGTCGGACGAATGTACTCTACCGCGCCCGACTCCAAGCTGCATTGTTCAACTTTGCTCTTTGTTCAGTTCCTCGAGGAGCTTTTCCGCAACGCTCCTGCTGAAGCCCTTTATCTGCAGGATATCGTCGACCGACGCGTTCCGTATCGCCTCGAGGCTGCCGAAGTGGCGGAGCAGCTCGAGCCTGCGCTGCTTGCCGATTCCGGCGATATGGGTAAGCGGAGAATCAAGGAGCCGCTTGTCCCTCAGCTTCCTGTGGAAGGTTATGGCGAACCGGTGGACCTCGTCGCGTATCTTTTTCAGCAGTAATGATGCCCTATTTTTATCTTCCAGGTCAACAAACTCGCCGTTCAGCAGCACCGCCCTGTCGGGGCTCTTCGCAATGCCGATGAGGTCCGCGGTCACGCCGCTCTCCTCCACTGCCTGGCGCGCTGCTTCGAGCTGCCCCTTGCCGCCGTCGATGACGATGAGGTTCGGCAGATGGTCGTCCAGCTTCGCGAGAATGCGGCGGACGATCTCCCGCATCATCGCATAATCGTCGACGCCTTCCACCTCTCTTATCTTGAGATGCCGGTACCACGGCTTTTTGAAATGGCCGTTCTCCCAGTAGACGAACGCGCCGACCGATTCGCTCCCCTGAATCGTCGAGACATCGAAGGCGCCGATCGAGGTGGGGAGGCTGCTCAGATGCAGCCGCTCCCTGAGCGTCTTGAGAAGATCGTCTCCCGAGGGCGTTCTCCGGGACTTGAAGTGGAGCTCGGCGTTCTCGCGTGCCATCCTGAGCAGATCGCGCTTCTTGCCGCGCTGGGGGACCGCAAAGGCGACGGCGCCGTCCCGCTTTTCGCCGAGCCACGCCTTCAGCGCCCCGCTGTTCTCGGGCACGGCGCTGACCAGGATGGTCTCGGGGGGCATAATATCCTTTGCATAGAAGAGCTCTATGAAGCTGTGCAGGAGCTCCGCTTCCCGCGAGCTCATCACCTTCTCGACGAAGAAGTCCTTGGCGCCGATCAGCACGCCGTTCCGGACAAAGAGAACATGAAAGGTCATATCCTCTCCGTCGCGGTACGAGCCGATGACATCGAGGTCGCCCAGCTCGGGCGCGAAGACCTTCTGCGACTCGAATGCCCGCTGGAGCATGAGGATGCTGTCGCGCACCTGCGCCGCTTCTTCATAGCGCATCTGGTCCGAGAGGAGCTGCATCTTCCGCTCGAGGTTCTTCACGAGCTCCTTCTTCTCTCCCGAGAGAAAGAGCTTCACCTCTTTTACGATATCCATATACTCGTCCTTGCTGACCAGCCCTGCGCAGGGGGCGGGGCACTTCTTCATCTGGTGCTGGATGCAGGGCCGGAGAGGCCTGTCGAGGGTATAGTTGCAGGGCCGGATCGGGAAGTTCCTCCGGATGAAGGCGATCGCCTCCCACATCGCCTGCGCCGGGATATAGGGGCCGAAGTAGACGCTGCCGTCCCGCTTGATGCCCCGCACCACCTCGATCCGCGGCCACTCCTCTTTAACGGTGAGCTTGATATAGGGGTAATTCTTGTCGTCCCTGAGGATGATATTGAAGTTCGGCTTATGCTGCTTGATCAGGCTCGCCTCGAGGATCAGGGCTTCGAGCTCGTTGTCGGTGACGATGTAGGAGAAGTCCCGTATCATCCTGACCATCGCCACTTTCCGCGGCTCGAGGTTGGCACCCTCCTGGAAGTAGCTCCTCAGACGGTTCCTCAGCACCTTGGCCTTCCCTACATACAGCACCTTTTCCTTCTGGTTCTTGAAGATATACACTCCCGGTCTCTTGGGCACGAGCGAGAGCTTTTCCAGGAGCGTTTTCCTGGATCTGTCGCCGGAAAGTACAGGCTCTTCGAGCGTCATAAAGATACTATAGCATAACGCTGCAACGCTCCTTTGCTGATGGAGAAAGAGGAAATTATTAACCCGGCGACAAAACAGTGAGCTTAGGAAGTATGACAGAATATAAGTATGGAGAAGTTAGATGCACGAAGGTTCAATCAAGAGACGCAGTACCAGCTACGGAGGCAAGTAGTACGGCTCCG